>JBKHJQ010000052.1:0-10390 GCA_046538055.1 Actinomycetota bacterium | reverse complement strand
GTCTGACGGCCTACCGACAGAGAAGGGCCGGGCCCCAGGGCCCGGCCCTTCTCGCTGCCCAGGGCCCAACGGGGAGGCGCATCTCGCTTCCGCCGGCGGAAGCCTTCCCGGCCTAGGCGCGGGACCTCTGCTTGGCGGCGACGGGGAGCAGCGAGGCGGCCGTGACGGTGCTCACCCTCCCGTCGTCCCATTCCACCTCGACGAACTCCTTGTCGCGAACGTCGATCACCTTCCCCCGGCGGGGCGTCTGCCCCACCACCTTGGTCAGGGTCTCCACTTGCTGTCCCTTGCGGAGCATGTCGGACCTCCTCGACGCTTCCCTTCTAGACCAGAGTAGGTCGGATCGCCGCTCACCGAGAGAGCACTCCTAGAGTCGCGCCGAGAGGAACGGGACCCGAGTCGAAGGGAGCCTCGGCGTGAAGCGACGGTGGATCCTCGCCGTGCTCACAGTCCTCGCCTGTGGCGGCGCCGGTGCCTCCACCGGCTCCACGCCCTACGTGGAGGCGAGTCTGGAGATCACCTATCAGCATCCCGATGTGGAGACGTACTCGTACTCGGTGACCTGTGGCGACGGACGGGCATCCATCCGGGGGATCGACCTGGACGCAGAGGCGGCCTGTGACAACCTCTCCGAGTTGGGGGCCAGGTCGCGCCTGGTGGAAGGCCCTCCCGACCAGGCATGCCCGGACCTGTACGGCGGAGCGGACGTCGTCACCGTGAAAGGCACGCTCGCCGGCGAACAGGTGGAGGCGATGATCGATCGGATGGACGGCTGCGGGATATCGGACTGGGACAACCTGCTCGGGAACCTGCTCCCCCCTCCCCGGGGGGAGGCGAGCAGTGCTTGAGCCCGCGGTCAGCGTGCGGCGCCCACCGCGGACCTGTGCTCGGCCCGCACAACGACTTCCTGGGGGAGATTGCGCATCTCCACGTAGCCGCACTCCAGGCAGACCATTCTCTTCAGGCCGAAGTTGACCGTGGTCACGACCTCGGTGTGCCGGCACCGCTTCCGGGCGGCGGCATCGCGTTCGAAGAGCATCTCAGACTCCTTCCAGTTGACGTGATGGGGAGCCGTGGCTCCCGGAATGCCCCTCCCCGGGCATGGCCCCTGATACGGCCAGGGGCACGGTCAGGATGAAATGCGTCTCCCCTCCCAGATGCTGGTAGGAGAGGCCGCAACCCATCCGCTCGGCCAGGTCGCGGGCAACGGTCAGACCCAGTCCCGCCGCTCCGGGCCGGGCCTCCGACCCGGGAGCGGGGCGATCGAACACCTCGGCGCCTGCCGCCACGCTCACCCCCGCCCCGTGGTCTACCACCTGGCACACATATCGATCACCGAAGGCACGGCCCCGTACGGCCAGTGGAGGCCGGCCGTGGCGGTGGGCATTGACCAGGAGATTGCGCAGCAGATGACGGAAGGCTTCGGGATCGACCGCTAGGTCGGCCTCCCCGCACTCGACTTCCACATCGGCACCCATGATCTCCACGAACGCAACCGCAGCCTCCACCTGGTCCCGGACTGGAACGGGACCGATCTGGAGATCCAGTGTCCCGGCGTCGATCCGGGCACGAGCCACCATGTCGTCCACAACCCGGCTCAGCTCCACGGATTGGCTCACCACCGCTCGCATCGCCTCGGCGTTCTCACCACCCAGGAGGCGGGGGTCGATCAACTGGGCGAACCCGACGATTCCCGTGAGCGAAGTCCGAAGCTCGTGGCTGATGTCCGCCACGAAGTCGACCTTGAATCCGGCCAGGGCCGAGCTCGCCTCCTGATTCGCTCTCCGCCACACCCGGTCGACCGCCCAGCTGTATCCCACGGCCACTGCCAGGAAGAGGGCAAAGGTGGCCAGGAGGAAGGCGGCCTGCGCATCCACGCCCCAGGACAGAGGGCGACCCACCATCCAGAAGAGAGCCGTGGAGGCCGTCGCCGCCGCCAGCAGTGCCGCGGCGCTGCGTGCGGGACCGCCTTCCGTCGGTTTGTGACCTGCCCCGTCGTTCATGACCCATCCATCGACATCCACGGCCTCGAACCTGGAGATCCATCCTGGGTTCACACCCGGGGACTAGTCCCCTCCCTCGCTCGCCGACCGACAGCCCAACCTACAATCGCCCGGTGCCGGACCAGCCCTTCCACCGCCCCGTTCTCTACCGCGGAGGGGCGCTGGCGGACGGGCACGGGGCGGAATCCCTGCTGGGCATCAGCATCCTCGTGGCGGGAGGATCCATCCGGTGGATGGGCTCCAGCGACGCCGAGCCCGATCCGGGAGATGCCACGGTGGTGGACTCGGCCGGAGCGACGTTCGTGCCCGGGCTGGTGGACAGCCACAGCCACGTGACAGGACCGGGAGGAGCCAACTGGATCGCCCGCTTCAGCGATCCCCCGGCCCGGCTGGGGGAGGTGGCGGAGCACAACGGGCGAATCGGCCTGGCCGCAGGGACGCGATGGATGCGTGACGTGGGCTCACCTCTGGGTGTGGATCCCTTCGATGGCCGCCGGCGGGCTCTGGCGCTGGGAGTGCGCGACCGCTGGAAGGGACGCCAGGATCGTCCCTACCTGCGGGCGGCCGGGTCCTGGATCTTCAAGGCGGGAGCCAACCCGATCCCGGAGGCGGTGGCTGTGAACGACGCCGACGGGCTGGTGGCGGCTGCCGCCGGCCAGCTCGACGACGGGGCGGACCTGGTGAAGCTGTACATGGACGGACCGGAGGGAGACGCCTCGCCCTGGACCTCCCACGAGGTACAGCGGGTGGTGGACCTCGCCCGGGGTCGTGGTGCCACCGTGGCGGCCCACTCCAGTCGACTGCCGGGTGCCCGGGCTGCAGTGGAGGGCGGTGTCGACTCGATCGAGCACGGCTTCGACCTCGACGCCGAGCTGGCTACCACCATGGCCGGCAGGGGCACGACCCTGGTGAGCACCCTGGCGGTGATGCGCTCGTGGCTGACATTCGGCGCCACCACGGACCTGGAGCGCTTCGCCGGACCGGATGGGTCCCGCACCATCGCCCAGCGGCTGGAGCAGGCGGAAGCCTCGGTGGCGACCGCCTACCGGGCGGGAGTGGCCATCGCCACCGGCACGGATTTCGGAGGTGGCTCCCTCCGCGCCAACCAGCTCGCCTGGGAGGTGACGAGCCTGGTGGCGGCCGGGCTGGAGCCGGCAGACGCCCTCGGCGCCGCGACGTGGAGGGGAGGCGACCTGCTGGGAGAGCCGGATGCAGGCAGGATCCACGAGGGCGGGCCGGCCGACTTCTTCCTGGTCCACGGCGATCCGCTGTCCGATCCCGACGCGCTCTGGAGGGTGTGGCGAACCGCCTGGGCACCGTGAGCGCCGGACCCGGCGGCCGGCCGCCATCTACCGGGGAGTGCCTGGACGGGACACCAGCCGCTGTGCCAGCTTCTTGAGCTCCTCCGCCCACAGCACGACGCTGGCGAGGCCCGTGCACCACAGCCAGTCGACCGTCGCCAGCGGTGTGGTGCCGAAAGGCCGATTGAGGAAGGGCACCTGCACCACTACCACCTGCAGCACGAGGGCCAGCGCCACGGCACCCCACAGCAGCGGGTTGGTGAAAAGGTGGTGGAAGGCGCTGCGGCGGTCGGATCGGGCGTTGAAGGCGTTGAAGAGCTGGGCGAGCACCAGCGTCGTGAAGGCCATGGTGCGGGCATAGACGACATCGCCCTGGCCGTCGATCAGGCCGCCGGGGAGTCGCATGTCCAGGGCGAGTAGCGTGACGATGGCCATCACGATTCCCACGAAGAGGATGTTGCGCCACATCGTGGCGTCGATCATCCGATCGCTGAGACGCCGGGGACGGCGACGCATCAAGTCGTCGGGCGGGGGATCCACCCCCATCGCCAGGGCGGGCGCGGTGTCGGTGAGGAGGTTTATCCAGAGGATCTGGGTGGCGAGCAGAGGCACCGCGATTCCCTCACTCCCCTCCCCCAGCCCGATGAAACCTGCGAGGATCACACCGAAGAACATCGTGCAGACCTCCCCGATGTTGGACGACAGGAGGAACCGGAGGAACTTGCGGATGTTGGAGAAGATGGAGCGGCCCTGCCGGATGGCGGCGATGATCGTGGCGAAGTTGTCGTCCGCCAGGATCATGTCCGCCGCCTCCTTGCTGACGTCGGTGCCGGTCATCCCCATGGCCACTCCCATGTCGGCCAGCTTGAGAGCGGGAGCGTCGTTGACTCCGTCCCCCGTCATGGCCACGATCTGACCGGAGTCCTGGAGAGCCTCGATGATCCGCAGCTTGTGAGCCGGTGCCACACGGGCATAGACGGAGATCTCCCGGACCGCATCCCCGATGGCGGTGTCATCCATCTCCTCCAGGTCCCGTCCCGTGAGAACCGGAGTGCCGTCGGCGGCAATGGCCAGGTCGACGGCGATGCGAGCGGCGGTGCGGGGATGATCGCCGGTGATCATCACTATCCGGACCCCGGCCGACTGTGCCTCGGCTATGGCATCTCTCGCCTCCTGGCGGGGAGGGTCGATGATGCCGACCATTCCCAGGTAGACCAGGTCCCTCTCCACGGATTCATCGGCCGCCGGCGGCTCCGTCACCTCCAGCGCCCGGTAGGCGACGGCCAATGTGCGGAGCGCCATATCGGCCAGGGTGTCCACCTGGGAGAGGATCTCAGCCCTCCTCTCTTCGGTGAGGGGACGCTCCTCCCCCGCCACCCGCTCCTTCCGGCAACGGGCCAGAAGCACATCGGGCGCCCCCTTGGTGACGACATCGATCCGGCCTCCCCGCTCGCCGTCGGCCTCCAGGGACGACATGAGCTTCCGCTCCGAGCTGAATGGCACATCCCCCACCCGGCGGAAGCGCCGGCGGCGTGCCTCGGTCAGGCCCAGCTTGGCCTCTGCCACCAGGAACGCCGCCTCGGTCGGGTCGCCCTGCACGGACCATTCCTCCCCGTCGTGATTCAGCGACGATTCGTTCGCCAAAGATCCTGCTCCCAGCACATAGGCCACCTCCTCCCGGACGATGGCGTCGTCCTCCCCTCGTCCGACGACCTGCATCTCCCCTTCCGGCGTGTAGCCGCTGCCCGTCAACTCCACCTCGGCCGAGGGGGTGACGACGCGCTCGATCATCATCTCGCTGCGGGTCAGTGTCCCGGTCTTGTCGGAGCAGACGACCGACGCCGAGCCCAGGGTTTCCACCGATGCCAGACGCTTCACGATCGCGTTCTGGTCGGCCATCCGCTGCACTCCCAGGGCGAGCACCACAGAGAGAATGGCGGGCAGGCCCTCGGGAACTGCGGCCACCGCCAGGGAAACTCCAACCAGGAAGACGCTCACATACTCGGCGGCGGTGTCGACATCGGACGTGAGGAATATGGCCGCGACGACTACGGCGGCGATCACGACCACCGCCAGGCCCAGCAGGCGCCCGATCCGTGCAACCTCCTTCTGCAGAGGTGTCTTCTCCTCCTGGGTCTCTCCCAGGAGCCGGGCGATCTGGCCCATCTCGGAGCGCATGCCCGTAGCGGTGACAACTGCCCGCCCCCTCCCCCGGGTCACTGCCGTTCCCTTGAAGACCATGTTCAGCCGGTCGGCCAGCTCGACGGGCACCGCCAGCGCCTCCACCTGCTTCGTGACGGGCTGGCTCTCCCCGGTCAGCGACGCCTCGCCCACCATCAGCGACGATGCCTCCACCAGGCGGGCATCGGCACTCACGGAGTCGCCCTCGCCCAGGATCACAACATCACCCGGGACGACCTCCGAGGTGGCGACCTCCTCGGTGCCACCATCCCGGACGACCCGGGCCGTGGGTGCTGCCAGTCGCTGGAGGGCCTCCACCGCCTGCTCGGCTCTGGCTTCTTGCACGTAGCCGATCACGGCATTGAGAACCACGATCCCCGCTATCACCAGGGCTTCGAAGGGCACTCCCTCCCCTCCCTCGATCCACCAGGCCCCGACCGAGATTGCCACTGCCGCCAGGAGGAGGTAGATGAGGGGGTCGGCGAACTGGGCCAGGAACTTGCGCCACTCCGGGACGTGCACGGCCGGATCGAGCAGGTTGGGGCCGTACCGCCGCAAGCGGACACCTGCCTCGGTCGACGTCAGACCCCGATCGGGATCGGTCCCCAGCGCCGTGGCCACGTCCCCCGCCTCCAGCCGCCACGGCTCCGCGGGTGTCCCCCGGTCGGAGTCCTCCACCCGGAGCGTCATGGCAGGTGCCGGCCGCTCGTTGCCGGAACGGTCGCAGAGACCGCCGCGCTCGTCCCCGCGGGGTACGTCATCACGTCACGGGAAGACGATGCCGCAGGTCCCGCAGACGGTATCCCACCATCAGCTGGAGCACCCCGAACACGACGGCGTAGGCACCGATCAGCCAGACGAGGGCCAGCGCCCCTGCACCCGGAACCACCGCCATCGCAATCCCCACGATCACCGAGAGGATACCCCCCAGTATCAGGATCCACTCGTTGTCGATCTCCTTCCGCCAGGAGATGGCGGCGGCGATCTGGAGCGCTCCCGTGGCGGTGGCCCACGCCGCTATGACGTAGACCAACGCCAGGGCTCCGATGTCGGCAGCCAGGAGGATCCCGATCCCCACTGCCACTCCCACCAACCCCCAGACGACCATCCACCAGCGGACGCTCTCGCGACCGGTGAGTCCCGAGACCACCGAGACGATCCCGTCCACCAGGGCGAAGGCGGCGAACAGCACCACCAGCACGATCAACGTGATCTCAGGCCAGACCAGAGCAACGAGGCCGAACCCGACGGCGACCAGGCCTCTCACGAGGAACATCCACCAGGTGAGGGTGATTCCCCGCATCAGGCTCACCCGGAGGACCGGGGCCGGCGTCTCCTCGGGAGCCGACGCGGCCGGTTCGGAAGGCGTCGAATCCATCTCCACGTAGCGCGACGCTATCAGCACGGTACGGGCTATGGGACCCGGCCGGGGGACCATCGTCCTCCGGCCGGTTGGCCAGCCGCGCGGCCGGGCCGGTAGGCTGACGCCGCGTCAGGCATCTCGGCCCTGTGTCGTCATTGGAGGTCCGCTTGAAGTTCAGCCAGCACATCGTCGTCGACGCCGTGGACGAAGACGCCCTCCTGAACCTCATCCGCGAGGACTCGGACAACCTCCCGCCCGGGCTGATCGCGTTGCGCCTGCTCCGGTTTCGGGAGAAGCAGGGGCGGTATGTCATCCAGGCCGACTTCGATTCCCGCGAGAGCGCCGACAAGAGCAACGACCGGCCCGAGACGCAGGCATGGGCCAAGCGCCTCCGCGAGATGATCGAAGGCGATCCCAAGTACGAGAACCTGGACGTGGTCTACGAACGGCACCCCTGAGGGCTCCCCCCTCAGGCTGCCGCCTCTCCGCGCCGCGCGTCGTAGTTGACGACCCATCGGTGCGCCCACAGAGCCACGACCAAGGCGGCTGCGGCTCCGAGCCCCAGGCCGAAGCGGGGTCCCAGATGCTCCCCCACCCAGCCAACCACCGGGGCTCCCAGGGGACGGGCACCCAGGACGGCTACCGCCCGCAGCGCCACCACCCGGCCTCGCATCTCGGGGCGGGAGTGGAGCTGGAGGACCGAGTTGCCCAGGGTGAGGAAGCTGGTCGCAGCCGCCCCCACCCCCACCAGCACCACCATCTCCATCCATAGATAGGGAACGACCGCGGCCAGAGCCACGGCTGCTCCCAGGACATAGCAGATCCGAATCAGCTCCCGGGCGGGGCGCTCCCCCCGGGTGGCCGTGTAGAGGGCACCTCCGATTGCCCCCACCCCCATGGCGGCGAACATGGTCCCGAAAGTGTCGGCGTCGCCGTGGAAGGTGAACCGCGCCAGGAGAGGCAGGGAGACCTCGAACTCGTACAGGAAGAGGCCCACCACCCCCATCATCACCAGGGGGACAGCCAGCACGGGCTCGGACCTCACGTATCGCCAGGCATCCCGAAGCTGGCCCCGTCCCCGCTCCGCCCGCTCGGCCTGTTCGATCTCGTGGCCTCGCATGGCCGCGAGAGCACCTATGAAAGCCAGATAGGAGAAGGCATTGATCAGGAAGCAGGCTCCGATCCCGACGGTGACGATGAGGGCGCCTCCCACGGCCGGTCCGATTATCCGAGCCGTGTTGATGAGCACAGAGTTGAGCCCGACGGCATTGGTGAGCCGGGCGCGGCCCACCATCTCCATGACGAACGAGTTGCGGGCGGGATTGTCGAAGCTCCCCACGGTTCCCAGGGCGAGCGCCAGCAGGTACACCATCCACAGCTCCACCCGCTCGGTGAGCACCAGGAGCCCCAGGGTGAGGGCGATCAGGCCGGCCAGGCTCTGGCTGGCGTAGAGGACCTTCCTCTTGTCGATGCGGTCGGCCACCAGGCCTCCCACCGGAGCCAGGATCAGGATCGGCAGGAATTGAAAGGCCGTCACCCCGCCCACCGCCGCACCGCTCCCGGTCAACTCGAGGACGAGCCAAGACTGCGCCACCCTCTGCATCCACGTCCCGGAGACCGAAACCACCTGGCCTGCGAAGTAGAGACGGAAGTTGCGCACGGCGAGAGCCGAGAAGGCGCGGCGGAGGAGGATTCCCCGGGGTGTCACTCCTCTCCCACCAGCCGGTCGAGGACTCCCACCGCCTCCTCCAGGGTCTGGCGTTCCGCCTCGCTCAAGCCCATCAAGCCCACGGCCAGGATGGTGGTCCGTTCCCGTCGCCCGCGTTCCAGCACCTCGGCGCCCCCGGATGTCAGGCGCACGAGGGCCGATCGCCGGTCCACTGGATTCGGGTTGCGCTCCACCAGCCCCCGCTCCACCAGACGCGAGGCGATCCCGGTGGCGGCGGGCCGTGATATGCCCTCCAACTCCGCCAGGCGCCCCATCGTCATGGGTCCCGCCCTGTCCAGGGTCGCCAGCACCGAGCGCTGGGAAGGTGTGAGTCCTCCCAATGACTGCTGGCGGAGACGCCGGGCCAGGCGCCCGATCGCCAGCCGGAGGCGATCGGCCAGGTGCAGCGTGTCGGCATTAGTTAACATGCCTAATCATCTTAGGTCCCGACCGTCCCCGACGAATCCCGGGACCGTCCGCTACCGGGAAAGACACTTCTGACTTTGGGCCCTTACCCTTGGGACATAGGACCCCGGACCCGGCGGAGTCCTTCCGCCAGGATGAACACCGACAGAAAGGAAGCGTCCATGATCGTCCAGGAACTGATCGCCGGCGATGTCGCCACCTGCTCGCCCGACACCCCCATCGATGAGGCTGCCCGCCAGATGATGGACGCGGACACAGGCTCCCTGGTGGTGATCGACGATCGGGAGATCGCCGGGATCGTCACCGAGCGAGACGTCCTTCGGGCGGTGGCGGACCGGATCACGACGAAGACTGTCCCCGTGGCCCGGATCATGACTCCCCGCCCCGACTCCCTGGAACCGGACGTGGACGTCAAGGAAGTGGCGATGTGGATGGTCGCCGCCGGCTACCGCCATCTCCCCGTGACCGAGGGGGGACGCCTGGTGGGCATGGTCAGCATCAAGGACCTGGTGTGGGCGCTCACGGAGGAGGAGCCGGTGGGAGGAGAGGAACCATGAGAGCCGGCTTCGGCGACACGGAACCCCGGGATGGGGTCACCATCCGTGTCGTGGTGGTGGACGATCATCAACTGGTGCGGGACGGCCTCCGGGCGGTGCTGAGCCAGGAACCCGACATCGAGGTGGTGGACGAGGCGGAGGGGGTGGCGGAGGCCGTGCGCCGGGTCGCCTACACGGAGCCGGACGTGGTCACCCTGGACGTCGACTTGCCGGACGGCTCCGGGGTCGACGCCTGCGCCCCGATCAAGACGGTCTCACCTCACACCCGAATCCTGATCGTCACGGCGTACGCCGACCCCGGGCTCTTCCGGCGCGCCCAGGAAAAGGGTGCGGATGGCTATGTCCTCAAGCGGACCGGCGACTTCCGCCTCGTGGAGCAGATCCGCCGCGTCGCCGGCGGGGACACCGCCTTCGACGACCACCCCCCGCCGGCGGGTTCCCCGGACCCGGCCCTCTCCCGCCTCACAGAGCGGGAGATCTCCATCCTGGAGCTGATCGCCGACGGCCGTACCAACCGCGAGATCGCGGATGAGCTGTTCCTGGCCGAGAAGACGGTCAAGAACTACGTGTCCAACATGCTGTCCAAGATGGGCGTCCGGCATCGCTCCGCCGCCGCCGCCCACCTCGTTCGGCAACGCACCGCCGCCCAGCGGGGTTTCCCCCCGTCAGATTGGGAGAACGCCAGCTGACGGAACCCCGCCCCGTCAGGGCTTGCGGGCCCGGAGGATCTCCCGGACCCGGGCATCGCTGGTCTGGGCGAAATCGCGATAGAAGCCCCCGATGGCAGCGAAGTCCTCCGGAGCCCCCAGGAACACCACCTCCTCGGCGCATCCGGAGAGAAGCCCCAACGC
>JBKHJQ010000051.1:0-10452 GCA_046538055.1 Actinomycetota bacterium | reverse complement strand
GGTCAAGACGGTGGACGTGGGCAAGGAACCTGGCTCACCCGGACCCACCCAGGGCATGATCCTCTCCCTCCTCGCCCATCACGCCCTGGCAGGGTCCTCGGTCGTCCGCCTCAAGGGAGGCGACCCCTTCGTGTACGGGCGGGGCGGCGAGGAGTGGGAGTACCTGTCCCGCCGCGGCATTCCCGTCACCGTCATTCCCGGCGTCTCGTCCGCCCTGGCCGTCCCCGCCCTGGCCGGGATTCCCCTCACCCACCGGGGCGTGGCGGCATCCTTCGCCGTGGTCACGGGGCACCTGGCGGAGGGGCCCAACCGGGGATGGGACGACTACACCGGCATCGACACCCTGGTGGTCCTGATGGGTGTGTCCCGGCGTCGCCGCATCGCTTCCGCCCTGGTGGCCGCGGGCCGCCCTCCCGACGAGCCCGCCGCCTTCATCCAGTCCGGCTCCCGCCCCGATGAGGTGGTGTCGATCACCACCTTGCGGGAGATCGCCGCCGACGGCGTCTCCGTCGCCAGCCCGGCCGTGCTGGTGGTGGGAAGGGTGGTCTCGATCCGAGGCCGCCTGGATGCCGGTCAGGCCCGCTTGTCCGCCAGGCGCTCCAGCCGAGGCGCATAGCCCAGGCACGGGCACCTCGGTACGGTGCAGCTCTGGGGCAGGCGGTGCTCCACCCGGGGATGGCCGCAGACGGTGCATCTCTCCCTGCCCCCGTCGTTGCGACGCGGATCCGATGTCTTCATCGCGACCTCTCCTTTGCCACGTTCACGGTGAGGCTGCGGCCGTCGACACTCCGACCGTCGAGGGCAGAGATGGCGGAGCGGGCGGCTTCGGCATCGGACATCTCGACGAAGGCAAAGCCACGGGAACGCCCGCTCTCCCGATCGACGATCACCTGAGCCCTCGAGACCTGACCGTGCTCACCGAAGAGTCTCTCCAGATCGGCGGACGTGGTATCGAATGTGAGGTTCCCCACATAGATGTTGGTGGACATGCATTCTCCTGTTCGAACCGTCGGGCTTGGCGCCCCGCCGGATCGCCCGCCGGCCGTGGGGCCGGCACATGTCCTGCGTTCACTCCACCGGACGGAACAAGGGGTGGAGCAGGCGATACGCGCCGTTGTGGCGCGGTGTGGGATCCATGATAGCCAGTTGCGATTCTGATCAGGTCCCGACCGCACCCGGTCGACCTTCCGCTCTCTCTGGAAGGGTCGGCACAGCAATCCCGTACCCTCCACGGTCATGGATCATCCAATCTCCTTCCCTCCGGGGGGCGCGGACCCGCTCGATCTCGACGTGATATGGAACGGTGGCATCGACCCGCAGGAACCGCCGGCGCAGGTGCACCACCTGAACGAGCACACGGTGGTGATCCGCCAGAGCCTCAACACCAGCGCCGAGGCTCCTTTCGTCGTCCTCCTATTCGGCAACGAGTCGGCGTTTCTGCTGGACACCGGTGATGGGCGCGATCCGGACGTGTGGCCCCTGCGACAACTCGTCGACGAACTCATCGCCGGGTGGCTGACGGACCATCCCCGCCAGGGCTATCGGCTATTGATCGCCCACACCCATGCCCACCGCGACCACACCGCCGGAGACGTGCAGTTCGCCGGGCGACCAGACACGACGTTGGTGAAAGCCGACCTCGATTGCGTCCGGGAGTTCTTCGGTCTGGGCGACTGGCCCGACGGATCGGCGACCCTGGATCTCGGCGGGCGCACCCTGGTGTTGATCCCGTCGCCCGGCCATCACCAGACCGCCATCAGCGTCCTCGACCCGTACACGGGTTGCCTCTTCACCGGCGATACTGTCTATCCGGGACGGCTCTACGTTCCGGACATGCCGGCTTTCCTGGCCACGATGGATCGGCTGGCGGAGCTCGGCGACTCAGGCGACGTCTCCCTTGTGCTGGGATGCCACATCGAACTCGACGGGCATGGGCGCGACTATCCGCTCGGGGCTAGGGCACATCCCGAAGAGGAGTCGCCGTTCATGCCTCCCGACCGTCTGCGCGCCGTGCGGGACGGGGCCCGCCAGATAGCCGGTTCCCCCGGGGTCCACGCGTTCGACGGCTTCGTGATCTACAACGGGAACAGGTTCCGCGACCAGCTGGGGCTACTGGCCCGTTCCTGGATGTCCCGGCTACGCGGACAGCCCTGACGGTGAGCAGCCCCAACACAAACAGTGAGCAGCCCCGACGGGATTCGAACCCGCGTTACCGGCCATGGACACAGCCCGGCGTCCTACACAACACCAACAGTGAGCAGCCCCGATACAAACAGTGAGCAGCCCCGACGGGATTCGAACCCGCGTTACCGGCTTGAAAGGCCGGCGTCCTAGGCCGCTGGACGACGGGGCCCTGCCTCCGGGATGGTATCCGACCCGACCCGGTTCACCAACGGGTCGCCCCGTAGACGAGGAGGGGATCAGAGGAGGCTGCGGGCTTCCCGGATGCGCTGCAGGGACCGGTCCCGGCCCAGAGCGGCCAGGGACTCGAACAGCGGCGGGCTGACCGACGACCCCGTCACCGCCACCCGCACGGGCTGAAACACCTTCCCGGCTCCCCGGTCGAGTCGCTCCGGCAAGGTTCGCAGCGCCGTCTCGATGGCGGGTGTCTCCCAGGTGTCGAGAGCGTCGAGGACCTCCTGTGCTGCGTCGAGGACCTCGTCCACGCCCTCCTTCTCCATCACCTTCTTCCAGGACTTCTCGTCGTAGGTGAGCTCGGAGGCGTACAGGAACCCCACCTGGGAGGCCGCTTCACCCAGGAGCTTGGTCCGCTCCTGCACCAGCGGGGCGAGCTCCAGGAACGATTCCCACTGCGACTCCGACAGGGCCCCCCACTGCTCCTCCACCCACGGCCGGGCCCGGCGAGCGAACTCGCCCGGGTCGAGGGAGCGTATGTACTCCCCGTTGATCCAGTCCAGCTTGTCCTGGTCGAACACGGCGGGGTTCCTCTGGACGTCTGCCAGGTCGAAGCGCTCCACCGCCAGGTCCAGGTCGAAGATCTGCAGCTCGTCCCCGGGGGACCAACCCAGAAGGGCCAGGTAGTTGACCATCGCCTCCGGGAGGTACCCCGCCTGGCGGAACTCGATGACCGAAGTGGCCCCGTGTCGCTTGGAGAGCTTCTTGCCATCCTCGCCGAACAGCAGGGGCAGGTGGGCGTAGGTGGCCGGCTCCGCCCCCATGGCCTCGCTCAAGAGGATGTGCTTGGGGGTGGAGGACAGCAGGTCCTCACCCCGGGCCACGTGGGTGATTCGGTAGTCGACGTCGTCCACGGTGGAGGCCAGGTGGTACGTGGGGGTGCCGTCACTGCGGAGGATCACGAAGTCGTCCACCGAGTCGGCCTCGAAGCTCATGGTGCCCCGCACCAGGTCGTCGAATTGGACCGCGCGCTCCACGGCGAAGCGGATCACGCCCTCTGTCGCCTCCCGGTCGGGGCGCCGGATGTAGTGGCCGGGATGGCGACCCTCCTTCTGCGCCCGCTCCCGGAGGGCCTCCAGTTCCTCCGAGGAGCGGTCGTCGATATAGGCATGACCGGCCTCCACCAGGTGGCGGGCCACCTGTGCGTATCGCTCGAAACGCGACGATTGGCGGTAGTCGCCGTGCGGCCCGCCCACCTCCACTCCCTCGTCCCAGTCCAGGCCGAGCCAGCGCAGGCTGTCGAGGATGTTGGTCTCGAACTCGGCCGTGGAGCGGGCCGTGTCGGTGTCGTCGATGCGGACGATGAACGCCCCACCGGTGTGGCGGGCGTAGAGCCAGTTGTAGAGGGCGGCGCGGGCGGTTCCCACGTGCAGGTTGCCAGTGGGTGAGGGCGCCACCCGGACCCGCACCGTCATCGCAGTGCCACCAGGCGGTTGGAGAGCATGCCGATCCCGTCGATCTCGGTCTCCATCAGGTCGCCCACGTCCACCGCTCCCCCGCCGGCGGGAGACCCGGTGAGCACGACGTCGCCCGGCAGCAGCGTCATCACCCGGGTGACGTACTCGAGGATCTCGGCCACCCCGAAGATCATGTCGGCGGTGAACCCGGCCTGGCGGACCTCCCCGTTGAGCCGGCCTATCACCGCCAGCCGCTCCAGGGGGTCGAGCTCCGTCTCGATGGCGGGGCCGAGAGGGCAGAAGGTGTCGAATCCCTTGGCGCGGGCCCATTGGCCATCCCGGCGCAGGACATCCTGGGCGGTGACGTCGTTGGCGGCGGTGTACCCGAAGATGAACTGGGAGGCGTCCTCGGCCGCGACGTTGCGCGCCACCCGTCCTACCACGAACGCCAGCCCCGCCCCCTGATGTATCTCGTCTCCCGCCGGGGGCTTGACCACATGCGTGTTGGGCCCCACCACCGATGTGGCCGGCTTGAGGAAGATCACCGGCTCCTCGGGGACCTCCTCGTCGGGATCCTCGGCATGCTCCACGTAGTTCTTCCCCACCCCCACCACCTTGGAGGGAAGCACGGGCGCCAGGAGCTGCACCGACTCCCAGGGGATGAGGGTCTCGGTGGGCTCCCATGCCACGAAGGGGGTTCCCTCATACAGGGTGACCCCCTCGGCCTCGGCCAGTCCATAGGCGATGTCGTCGCCGGCCTTGAAACGAACGATCTTCATTAGGCAGGAGGGTAAACGGGTCGGTGACCCATCACGGGCGCACGGGACGTGTGGGAACTTCCCGCTAGAAGAGGCCGACCACGTCGCCGTCGTCGTTGATGTCCACGTTGAGGAAGGCGGGGGTGGCGCCCAGTCCGGGCATGGTGCGCATCTCGCCCAGAATCGGGTATATGAACCCCGCGCCCACCGAGGCACGCACCTCCCGGACGGGCACGGTGTACCCGCGGGGGGCGCCCTTCAATGCCGGGTCATGGGATATGGAGAGATGGGTCTTGGCCATGCAGATGGGCAGGTAGCCGAAGCCGGCCCGCTCGAAGTCCGCGATCTGGCGCTCGGCCGTGGGCGAGTACTCCACATCACCCGCCCCGTACATCTCCCGGGCAATGATCTCGATCTTCTCCTTGATGGTCATGTTGAGGGGATACAGGTAGGCGAACTCGGACGGCTCCTCACAGGCCTTCACCACCGCCTCCGCCAGGGCGGCGGCACCTTCTCCTCCCTTGGCCCAGTGCTCGGCCAGGACCGCGTCCACCGCTCCCGCCTCCAGCGCGGACTGTCGCACCAGTTCGATCTCCGCCCAGGAGTCGGTGGGGAAGGCGTTGATCGCCACCACCACGGGGACTCCGAACCGGTGGGCGTTGGCGATGTGCGCCTCCAGGTTGGGCATTCCCGCCTGCAACAGGGACAGGTTCTCTTCCGTGTACGCCTTGTCCAGGGGGCGGCCCAGGACGACCCTGGGCCCGCCGCCATGGGTCTTGAGGGCCCGGACCGTGGCGACGAGCACCACGCAGTCGGGCTTTAGCCCGGATGTGCGGCATTTGATGTCGAAGAACTTCTCCATGCCCATGTCGGCCCCGAAGCCGGATTCGGTCACGACGTACTCGCCCAGGTGGAGAGCGATCCGATCGGCGAGGATGGACGAGTTGCCGTGGGCGATGTTCCCGAAGGGCCCGGCGTGCACGAAGGCGGCCTGCCCCTCCAGGGTCTGCATGAGGGTGGGGTGGAGGGTGTCCTTCATGAGAACCGCCACCGCTCCCGCCACGCCCAGGTCCTCCAGGGTGAGGGGGTCCCCTTCCTTGGAGACCCCGAACACCACCCGTCCCACCCGCTCTCTGAGGTTGCGAAGGGCAGCGGCGTAGGAGTCTCCGTCCACCAGTGCCAGGATCGCCATCAGCTCGGAGGCGACCGTGATGTCGAAGCCGGTCTCCCGGGGCCGGCCGTCCGCTTTTCCGCCCAGCCCCACCACCACGTTGCGCAGGGCCCGGTCGTTGATGTCGACCACCCGGTTCCACTGCAGGTTGAAGACGTCGATACCGAGTCGCTCCAGGCCCAGTTCCTGGAGCTGCTCGTCGGAGAGGCGGGTCTCGTGATACCAGCGAGCGTCGATGGCGGCCGCCACCAGGTTGTGGGCGGCCGTGATGGCGTGGATGTCACCGGTCAGGTGGAGGTTGAACTCGTCCATGGGGACGACCTGGCTGTAGCCACCACCCGCTGCTCCGCCCTTGATGCCGAAGGTGGGGCCCATGGACGGCTGGCGAATGCAGGCGATTGCCTCCTTGCCTATATGGCCCAGACCCTGGGTGAGACCGACGGTGGTGGTCGTCTTGCCTTCCCCCAGAGGCGTGGGGGTGATGGCGGTGACATCCACATACCTGCCCCGACCGCCGGCACTGATCCGCCGGAGGGAGTCGAGGTGGACCTTCGCCTTCGTCGATCCCTGCGGGATGAGCTCGTCGATCCGGAGTCCGATCCGCTCGGCCAGGTCGTCGATCGGCTTCAGCTCGGCAGCCCGGGCGATGTCGATGTCGGCGGGAACGGTGGCTCCCATGGGTCCTCCTCAGTGACTGCGCGCCCGCACGCTAGCCACCTGGTGTACCCGGCGCTTCCCGTCCCTGCCACAATTCCGCCTCATGAGAGAGGTGGATCTGATTGTCGTCGGAAGTACCCGCGCCGGCATGTCGCTGGCGATCGAGGCGCGGGAGGCGGGCGCCAAGAACGTCGTGGTGGTCGACCGGGGCGGCTCGTCGTTGCACCTGCCGATCGAATCCCATCCCGACATCGAGATCGTCCGGGGCGAGCCCCAAGAGATCGAGGCCGCCGACGGACAGGTCGTTCTAGCCATCGACGGGAGCGAGATGTCCGCCGTCGCCGCGGCGGTTATCGACGAGAAGGACTCTCTCGTCCTCCCGGACCTGGAGGTCTCCCCCGGCCTCGAGGACAGGATCCACCACGGCGAGGTGCCGGAGAAGGCATGGGGACGGCATGTCCTCGTCATCGGAGGATCGGAGCGGGCGGCCGAGGCGGCCATCGACCTGGCCGAGCACGGCACGAACGTGGTGCTGGCGAGAGGCAACGTGAGCGCCTCCCGTCTGTCCCGGCTCACCCGCAGCACGCTCCTCCTGCGTGAGGCGGAGCGCCGCATCACGGTCCTGTGGCATTCCCGCCCCGAGGGGATCGAGAACATCGGGGGTGAGCCGTTGGTCCGCTTCGACGACATCGGCACCCCCGACCTCGTCTTCGACGCCATCATCATGATCGACAACTGCTCCCCCATCGACACCGACATCTCCGGACCGATCTGGAGGGTGGGCGACACCGCTCTCGACCCGGGGCGGGCCTGGGACCGGATAAGGGCCGGGTCCTTCGATCACCTCCAACCGGACACGGTCCCCGAGGAGGCCTCGCCCGACACCGAGAGCCGCATCGAGGAGCTGCGCCAGCAGCACTACAACTCCACCATCACCCGGTTCGAGCGCACCCACTCCGACCTGTGGCTGATCCGGGTCGAGCCCGATCACGGCGACATCTCCTACCAGGCCGGCCAGTACGCCTCACTGGGGCTGGGATACTGGGAGCCGCGGGCCGACGGAGCCCGCGATCCCGACCTGGACCGCAAGTGGGAGAAGCTGGTCCGGCGCTCCTACTCGATATCCAGTCCCATCTTCGACGATGACGGCTACCTGGAGGATCCGGCGCGGTCCACCAGCCTGGAGTTCTACATCGTCCTGGTTCCGCCCAGCGGGGACCACGTTCCCGGCCTCACCCCCCGCCTCGCCCTGTGCCAGCCCGGCGACCGCATCTACATGGGCCCCCGGATCGTGGGTCGCTACACGCTGGCCCCCGTACGTGATCCGGAGCAGACCGTCGTGTTCCTGGCGACCGGGACAGGTGAGGCACCCCACAACGCCATGATCACCGAGCTACTCCGCAAGGGCCACCACGGGCCGATCGTGTCGGTGGTTTCGGTCCGCTACCGGGCCGACCTCGCCTACCTCGACACCCACCGCCGGCTGGAGGAGCGATTCCCCAACTATCGCTACGTGCCTCTCGTCACCCGCGAGCCGGACGTCGAGAAGCTGTACGTCCAGGACGTGCTCCGGCGCGACATGCTCACCGAGGACCACGGGATCGAACTGGACCCGGCCAACACCCACGTCTTCCTCTGCGGGAACCCCGCCATGATCGGGATCCCGCGCTGGGAGGACGACCGGCCCATATTCCCCGAGCCGGAGGGCGCCTGCCAGCTCCTGGCCGAGCGGGGCTTCGACCTCGACCGCCACGGCCACGTCGGCAACGTCCACACGGAGAAGTACTGGTAGTCGGACCCGCCGGAGACCCCTACGACTGGGACCGGAAGAACATCTCGTCGATGAAGATCGAGTCGAGAACCGGCTCGCCCTTCGACCGGTCGAGATCGACGACACGCACGTGGACCGTTCCACTCACGCCGGCAGGAAGCTCGTACTCCTGATGAGTTCCGTCGTCATTCGTCTTGGTGACCTGCACCATGTCGGTCCAGTTGTTCCCGTCCGTCGAATACGAGAACATGAAGTCCTCCGTGCCGGTGTGATAGGCCTGCAGGAAGAAGGTGACCGACGTGCCTCCCGTCACCGAGAACCTCCAGCGGTGCTCCAGCCGGCTTATCTGACCACCGGCGTGGGATCCTTCCCGGATCACCTCGTAGACGTCATTGTCCGAGTGGGTGCTCGTCAGATCCCCGGAGACCACATTGCCGTGAACCGTGGATTCATCGGTCGCGTAGTCATCAACGCCTATCAGGTCGTTGTCGGTGATGGCGACGGTGGCGAAGGAGGAGGCACCTACCTGGTAGGTGGAGCCGGCAGCCAACGTCAGGACGACCGATTCGCTGCCTTCTGCCAGATCGTCGTCGATCGGCAGCACTGCAACCACGGCCGAGGCCTGACCGTCCGCCAGGGTCACCGAACCGGCCAGCTCCTGGTAGTCCAGGTCGGGGGTGGCCGAACCCGAGACCTCGTACTGCACCGTGAGATCACCGGCCGTATCGTCGCGGAAGATCGTGAACTCCCCCTGGTCCCCATCCTCGGAGGCCGACGCCACCGTCGCCTCGACCGTCACCTCGGGAAGGGGCGGCTGGGGATTCGTGGTCACGATTGCCATGTAGTCGATTGACAGCGAGTCGGTGGATCCGTGGCCCTGGGTGCGGTCGGTGTCGATGACTCTGACGATCACGGTTCCGCCGACCGTCTCCGGCAGCGTGGCTTCGTAGAGCGTGTCCGAGGGGGTGTCGACCAGGACCAGCGGCTCGAAGGTGAACCCACCATCGGTCGAGTAAGAGAACTGGAAATCGTCGCCTTCGCTGTTGGAGGTCCTTCCGGCCTCCAGCGCGAATGTCACCCTGTCGCCCCGCTGCACATCGAACGTCCAACGATGATCCAGCCGGCTGATCCGGGATGGAGGCGGACCCCCGGTATGCTCTTCGGTCAGCTCCTGATAGCTGTCATCGCTCACCAGGGTGGCCTCCAAGTCGCCGGAGGAGCTACCGAGGGAGGTCTCGCTGGTGAGGGCGAACTGCTCCAACGCCTCATCCCCGACGGTCACGGTCACCGTCGCCACGTTCGAGACATCAGTTCCGTCCGACGCCCGGTAGGTGAACGAATCCGACCCGGTGAAACCGGCGTCGGGCGTATAGGTCACAGTCTCGTCCCCATTCACCACCACCGAACCAGTCGACGGCTGAGTCACATCCACCACAGACAACGCATCCCCATCCGCGTCCGAGTCGTTGGCCAACACGTCCACAGTCACCGCCGTATCCACCGTGGTGGAGGCAGCATCATCGACGGCCACCGGCGCCGTGTTCCCCGCTGACACCGACACCGTGACGGTGGCGGGGTCAGAGGTGGCGATGCCATCCGACGCCCGGTAGGTGAACGAATCCGACCCGGTGAAACCGGCGTCGGGCGTATAGGTCACAGTCTCGTCCCCATTCACCACCACCGAACCAGTCGACGGCTGAGTCACATCCACCACAGACAACGCATCCCCATCCGCGTCCGAGTCGTTGGCCAGCACATCGATGGTCACTGCGGAATCTGCCACCGTGGATGCCGAGTCATCGGCCGCCACGGGTGCCGAGTTCACATCCGAGCCCTCGGCCACGGTGATATCGAAAGCGGTCGAATCCGTGAGTCCTGTCGAGGCCGGGGCGAGAGCAACGGTGAACGCATTCCTCCGGTTCTCCTGCGTGCCGGTGGAACCCGAGGCGGTCGCTGTGTCGGTGGCTCCCGCCTGTGGCTGGACGTGGTCACCGGCCAGGACCCTGTTGCGGTCGTCGTTGACGTGGCCGACCTGTTCCGACCAACGCTGAGTGATCCCCGTCGGAGGCACGTTGAACCCGACGTCGTCGGCTGTACTGCCCCTCCATCCCCACATCCGTATCACGGTGGTATCGGCGACGGTCGTGTCGACACTGGGAGCGATGAGGCTGGTGGTCTCGGAAGCGGACGCTGCCCAGGCATCGATAGGATCAGCAGGGTCGACGCCCACGTAGGCTCCGATGCCCCCCGACATGCGACCGGCGTCGACGTTCTGGTCGAAGG
>JBKHJQ010000050.1:0-10455 GCA_046538055.1 Actinomycetota bacterium | reverse complement strand
TTGTCGATGGTCGGCCGACCTCGACTTCCGACTCAAACTACATTCTTGTCATTCACACGCGTTAGGGTTCCCGCCATGACCGTGGAGGCGCCCCGATTGCTGGAGACGCTCTCGCCCAGCCGGGCGGGGGACTTCAAGACCTGCCCCCAGCTCTTCAAGTTCCGGGCCATCGACCGCCTTCCCGAGCCCACCACCGTCCACCAGGCCCGGGGCACCACGGCTCACCTGGCCCTGCAGCGCCTGTTCGACCTGCCTGCATCCGATCGGACTCCCGGCCGTCTCTTCGACCTCTTCCGGGAGGCGTGGACCGAGCTGCGGGGCGAGGAGGAGTACCTGCAGCTGTTCGCCTCCGAGGATGAGGAACGGGAGTGGGGGCTGCATTCGATGCGGCTCCTCTCCAACTACTTCGGGCTGGAGGATCCGGCGGCGATAGATCCGGTGGCCTGTGAGAGGGACATGACAGAGGACCTGGACGGGATCGTCGTCCGGGGCATCCTCGACCGTATCGACCGTGACGAGTACGGGCGCCTCGTGATCACCGACTACAAGACCGGCAAGGCCCCTCCCGAGCGCTACGCCCTGGGCGCCTTCTTCGCCCTCAAGATCTACGCCCTGCTGATCCGCCGGATCGAGGGGGAGACGCCGGCGGAGGTGCGGCTCCTCTACCTGAGCGGCCCGACCCTCTATCGATGCCCGGTCGACGACGCCCAGCTGGACGCCATGGACCGTCAGCTCCGGGCCCTGTGGGAGAGGATCGAGCGGGCCATGACCGAGGACCGGTTCCCTCCCCGTCCCGGCCGGTTGTGCGGTTGGTGCTCGTTCCAGGACATCTGCCCCGCCTACGCCTAGGGGAAGATCCCCCGCACCAGCTTGGCATCGGCCACCCGGCGGATCCCCTTGATCAGCGCCGCGGTGCGCATATCCACACCCTCTGAAGTGGCGATGCCCAGGACGTCGTCGAAGGCCCGCGTCATGATCTCCCTCAGCCGTGCCACGATCTCGTTCTCGGACCAGAAGTACTTCTGGACGTCCTGCACCCACTCGAAGTAGCTCACGGTCACTCCCCCGGCGTTGGCCAGGATGTCGGGGACGATGAACACTCCCCGGTCCCGCAGCCGCTCGTCGGCGTCCATGTTGGTGGGGTTGTTGGCGCCCTCGATTATCACCCTGGCCTGGATCCGCTCGGCATTCTCCCGGGTGAGGGAGCCCTGCACCGCGGCCGGCACCAGGACGTCACAGGGCACCTCGAACAGCTCCGCCCCCGAGAGGTGCTGGGCATCGGGGTACCCCTCCAGGACCCGGTTCTGGTCCACCCATTTTCCGACGGCGGCAATGTCCAGGCCGCTCTCGTCGTAGATCGTGCCCGATATGTCCGACACGGCCACGACCCGACAGCCCATCTCCGTGCCCGCCACGGCCGCATAGCGGCCCACGTTCCCGAAGCCCTGGACGGCCACCCGGGCATTCTCGACCGTCAGGCCCACATGGTTGGCCGCCTGGGGAAGAAGGAACATCAGCCCCCGCCCCGTCGCCTCCCGCCGTGCCACGCTTCCCCCCACTGCCGGCGGCTTGCCGGTCACCACGGCGGGGACGGCATGGCCCTTGTGCTGGGAGTACGTGTCCATCAGCCAGGCCATGACCTGCTCGTTGGTTCCCATGTCGGGAGCGGGAATGTCCGTCTCGGGGCCGATGACGTTGATGATCTCCATCGTGAACCGGCGGGTGACCCTCTGCAGCTCCGCCCGGGAGAGGATCATCGGATCGACCCTCACCCCTCCCTTGGCGCCACCGAACGGGACCCCGATGATGGCGCACTTCCAGGTCATGAGCATGGCCAGGGCCGATACCTCACCCAGGTTCACATCGGGGGCGAAGCGGATCCCGCCCTTGGTCGGCCCCATCGTCGTGAGATGCTGAACCCGGTAGCCGAAGAGTGTGTCGACCTCCTCGTAGTTGTCGTGCCGGAAAGGGAACGTCACCACCGTGGCCTTCTGGGGGAAGCGGAGGCGCTCGGCCACGTTGTCGTCCAGTCCCATCACGCGGGCGACGCGGTCGAACTGACCCACGGATTCCCGGTACATGGGCGACTCCCACTCGAGCATGTTGCCGTCGGTCGCAGCCATCTCCTCGCACCTTGTCCGCGGTCGACCTCACGCTAACGGACGCGACAGCGGGACGGTGCCACCGGGGAATGTCACGCTCGGTGCGTACCTTGGGGGTTGGATGTCCCCCGTCATCGACCAGAACCCGCCCCAGTGAGCAGCTCCCTATCATCGCCCGGCGTGGCCCGAGAAGTCACGCCTCAGCTCCTCGCCGACGACCGGGACTGGGACGCCGCCGTCTCCTCTACCGAGGGCATGCAGCTCGTCCTGGCCGGGCCGGGGACGGGAAAGACCCAGTTCCTCGCCCGCCGGGCAGCTCATCTCCTCTCCCGGACCGGGGACTCCCACTCCCTGGTGGTGCTCACCTTCTCCCGCCGGGCCGCCGCCGAGCTGGAGCAACGCATCACAGATCTCCTGCCCTCGCCCGTGAGTGGATCCTCCGCGTCCACCTTCCACTCCTTCGCGCATCGCCTGGTGGAGACCCACCGACACCGTCAGGGGCTGCCCATGCCGGTGCTTCTCACCGGGCCCGAGCAGGTCCGGCTGGTCTCACGGCTCCTGGAGTCCGAGGATCCCGGCGCCTGGCCGGCAGGCTTCCGCCCCCTGCTCGACAGCGCCACCTTCGTGGGAGAGGTGGCGGATTTCGTGATGCGTTGCCATGAACGCCTGATCGGCCCCGAGGAGCTGTCCGGGCTGGCGGAGAGCCGGGCCGACTGGCGGGCGCTGCCCTCCTTCCTGGATCGCTACCGCCGGCACCTGCGCCAGGAGGGGAAGCTCGACTACGGGGCGCTGGTGGCCGAGGCGGTCGAGGCCGCCCGCAGTCCCGAGCTGGTGGCAGGCATACGCCACGTGGTGGTGGACGAGTACCAGGACACATCTCCCGCCCAGGCGGTCCTGGCGGAGCTGCTGTCCGCCGCCGGCGGCAACCTGTGCGTGGCAGCGGACCCCCACCAGTCGATCTACTCCTTTCGGGGAGCCGACCTGGACAACGTCACCCGCTTCCACGATCGCCTTGCCCGGAGTGGAGGGCGCCTGATAGAGCTCACCAGGTCCTACCGCGTCCCCGCCACCGTGCTCGCATCCGCCCGGCGACTGGTGGAGCCCAACCCCGAGCTTCCATCGGCTCCCGCCCAGGGGGCACCACAGGCGGGCGCCGTCGACGTCCACACTTTCGATCAGCGCTCCGCCGAGGCTGAGTGGATCGCATCGGAGGTGGAGCGCCTCGCCGTCGCCGAGAGGGTCCCGCTCCCCCGGATGGCAGTGCTCGTGCGCTCCACCCGCAATCTGCTCCCCGAGCTGTCCCGGGCGCTGGATCGCCGCCGGATCCCCCACGACAGGCCCGATGCCCGCCTCGTCGACCACCCGGCCGTGCGCATGGTGGCCGACGTAGTGGAAGCGGCGGTCTCCCCCGAGGGTTCCTCCCAGCGGGATCTGGCCATACGGCGGCTGCTGCTGGGACCGGCCCTGGGGCTGTCGGTGGGCCGGGAGCGGGAGATCGCCCGCCGCGCTCTGCGGCGATCCGTGCCCTGGCCCCGCCTCCTGTCCGAAGAGGTCCCCGAGACGAGAGGGCTCGCCGACCTCCTGGAGGACCCCACCTGGGCGACCGAGTTGCCGGCCGTGGACGGCTTCTGGCGGTTGTGGGACGATCTGGGCGGCCTGGAGAGGATCGTGGCAGACCCGGAGCGGGCCGACTACCGCTCCGCCTGGAGCACATTCGCCCGGATGCTCGACCGGCAGGCGGAAAGGGATCCCGGAGTCAGCCTGGCCGAATCGCTGGCAGCTACCGCCTCCGGTGACTTCGAGGCGACCCCCCAGCTTCGCTTCACGCGGTCCGGGGAGGATCGGCTGGTCGTGACCACGCTCCACCAGGCCAAAGGGCTGGAGTTCGAGGTCGTCTTCATCGCCGATGCCATCGACGGCGTGTTCCCCGACACGCGCAAGGCCTCCAGCCTCCTGCGGGGAGACCTCCTCTCCGGCTCCCCCACCGCCGACGCCTCCTCCCAGGCCCGTCGTCGCCTGGAGGAGGAACGACGTCTGGCCTACGTCGCCACCACCCGGGCCCGCCGCAGGGTTGTGTGGACCGCCACCACCGCCGGAATCGACGAGTCTGACCGCCGGCCCTCCCGCTTCATCCTGACCGCGGCCGGACTGAACAGCTTCCAGGACGTGACCGCCCCCGACCCCGACAGCCGGGAAGGCTTCGATCCGCTCACCCCGGCCGCGGCCGAGGTGAGGCTCCGTCGCATCCTGGTAGACCCGGGAGCTTCGCCCGTGGACCGCCTCGCAGCCCTCTCGGTCCTCGCCGGCCACCCCGGCTGGGATCCCATGTCCTTCGCCGGAGCGGCGCCGCCGGGGCCCGATCACGGGGTGATGGGCGACAGCTTCCGCCTATCGCCCAGCCAGGCCGCCCTCTACGACGAATGCCCCCGCCGCTACGCCCTGGAACGGCGTCTGCGGGCGGTCGACACCGACTCCCCGTACCTTCGATTCGGCTCCATAGTCCATGAGGTCCTGGAGGAAGCCGAACGCGAGGCCCTGGCCCGGGGTGCCGGTCGGGCTGATGCCGGCGCCGCCCTCCGATGGCTGGAGGAGGTGTGGGAACGCCACCCACCCTTCGGGCCCCCTCCTGTGGACGAGGCATGGAAGCGGCGGGCCCGAGAGCTGGTGGAGCGGATGTACGACGAGTGGCCGGGAGGCGACGACGAGCCCGTGGCCCTGGAGATGGAGCTCGACACCACGATCGGGGGCGTCCAGTGGGTGGGCCGGGCCGACCGTGTGGAGCGGAGCGGACAGGGCATCAAGATCGTCGACTACAAGACCTCCCGTACCCCGCCCCCGCTCAGAGAGGCGGCCCGCTCCCTCCAGCTCGGCTACTACGTGCTCGCCGCGGGGGACCATCCCGACCTGGCCCGGATGGGCAGACCCACCGGGGCGGAGCTCTGGTATCCGTTCTCCACCCGCAAGCGCAAGGTCTACCCGTTCGATATGGCCAACGTGGAGGAAGTGACCCGGACCCTGGCCGAGATCACCGCCGGGATCCGGGCGGAGCAATGGGAAACGCGGGTGGGACCCCACTGCGGGCGCTGCTCCTTTCGGGACGTATGCCCGGCCTGGCCGGACGGACGGGAGGCATACCGGTGATCACCCCCTCCCTCCAGCAGCAGGCCATCCTCGCCGCCGGCCTTCGGCCCCTGCGCATAACCGCCGGAGCCGGCACGGGGAAGACCACCACCATCGCCCTCTACGTGGCCCACCTGGTGAAGGAGGGTTTGGAGCCCGAGCAGGTCCTGGGCATCACCTTCACCAACAAGGCCGCCGCCGAGCTGTCCGACCGTGTCCGGGAGATGTTGGCGCCCATCACCGGTCCCGGTCGGGAGGCTGAGGTCCACACCTATCACGGGTTCGCCGCCCAGGTCATCCGCGAGTACGGGGCCTTGGTGGGCGTCGAGCGCCAGGCTCCGGTCATAACGCCCACCTTCTCCCGCCAGATGCTGTTCGAGGTCATGCGGCGGCGCCGGTTCCAGCATGTGAACGCCACCTGGGCCGGCACCGTGGACCGGATCCTGAGGCTGGGGGCTTCGCTGGGCGACCATCTGGTGGATCCGTCCCGCCTGGCGGCCTCCGCCACCGACGACCCTCCCTGGCCGGAGCGCCTGGAGCTGCTGGCGGCATGGGAGGACTATCAAGACGAGAAGAGGCGCCTGGGGCTGGTGGACTACAACGACCTGATATCCCGCACCGCCCAGCTCCTCTCGCACAGCCCCGAGGTGGCCGGGCGGGTGCGGGGCCGCTACCAGGTCGTCCTCCTGGACGAGTACCAGGACACCAATCCCGCCCAGCGGGTGATGCTGCAGCGAGTGTTCGGCCGCGGGTTCGCCGTGGTGGCGGTGGGGGATGTCGACCAGACCATCTACGAATGGCGGGGAGCGGCTCCCGACAACTTCGAGGCGTTCCCCCAGCACTTCCCTCAGGCCGATGGGTTCCCTTCCCCTAGCTTCCACCTCACGGTCAACCGCCGCTCCGGGCCGGAGGTGCTGGCGGTGGCCAACGCCATTCGCGAGCAGACCGGCAACAGCGGCAACGCCCTGGAAGCCTTGCCCGATGCCCCCCGCGCCTACGTGGCGGTGCGGTGGGCCTCCGACGCCGTGGCGGAAGCGGACTGGATCGCCGACCGGATCGTGCGGCTCCACCAGGAGGGAACCCCCTGGAAGGAGATGGCCGTGCTGTTCCGCAAGAACCGCCACATCTCCCTCATCCACGACGCTCTGGCGGAGAGGGAGATACCGGTGGAGGTGGCCAACCTGGGGGGACTGCTGACCGTGCCGGAGGTGGCCGATGTTCGAGCCTGGATGCGCCTCCTCCACTCCCCCGAGGATGGACCCGCGCTTCTCCGGATCCTCATGGGCCCCCGGCATCGCCTGGGCATGGGTGATCTCGCCCCGCTGGCCGCCTGGGTACGCGCTCGCAGTGGCGACAGCGAAGAGGTGGACCTCGACCACGAAGGCCTTCCTTCCCACACGATGCTGGAGGCCATCGACCACCTCGAGGAGCTATGCGGCCTCCCGCCCCGCGCCCGGCAGGCCCTGGAGCGATTCACCGAACGCTACAGGCGCCTTCTGGAAGTGGCTCATAGCTCCACCCTGGCGGAGCTTGCCCGCTCCATCCTCGATGTCACGGGGACTTGGCGAGATGTGGAAGCCATGGGGTCCGCCGGCCGCCTGTCCGCCCGCCTCAACCTGTATCGATTCCTGGATCTCACCGAGGAGTGGAGCCCGTTGGAGGGCCGTCCCTCCCTTCCGGCCTTCCTGGCCCATCTCGAGCTCATGGACGAGAATCCCGCCGAGGAGCTGGATGCGGCCCGCCTCTCCGGCGAGGACGCTGTGGCGCTGCTCACCGTCCATCGCGCCAAGGGCATGGAATGGGATGTGGTTTTCGTCCCGGCGGTGACCCGGGGGAACTTCCCGGCCACTCCCTCGGTGATCGAGAACCCCTACGACAAGCCCCAGTTCCTTCCCCACGAGTTCCGGCTGGACCATCCACCTCCCGTAGATGCCTCCACACCCCTGGAGGATGCCCGCAGCATCCTGCGCCAGATGCACATGCGCCAGGAATGGAGGGCCGCATATGTGGCGGCCACCCGGGCCCGCCGGCGGCTGTACGTGTCGGGCAGCCACTGGTACGGGGTGCCCACCCCTACCCAGAAGCCGGCCGAGCCCAGCGACCTCTACCGCCTGGTGGCGGGGCAGCCGGGCGTAGACAACCTGGGCGAGGACATCTGCCCACCCCGACCCGAGATCCTGCGCGCTCCCGACCGGGCGCCCGCCCCCGACCCGCTGTTCCGGTCGGGCTGGGCGACCGCCCTCCGTCAGGCCGTGGACGACCCGGAGGACGTTCTGAGGCAAGCGGAGGAGCTGGGCGTCCGGGATGCGGTCCAGTCTCGCATGGAGGAGTTCCAGCAGCGCCTGATCGATCTGGAGGACGTTCCCCTGGCAGAGGCGCCCCCGCCCATCCCCGCCACTTCGGTGACCGGGCTCGTGACGTATGCCGCCTGCCCCCGCCGCCACTACTGGAGCGAAGTGGATCGCCTTCCCCGCCGACCCTCCCCCGCCGCCCGCCGGGGCGTCGAGGTGCATCGCCGGATCGAGCTGCATGCCCTGGGACAGATCCCGCTGGGCGAACTCGACCCCGATGGCTACGACCTGGTGGACGGCAGGGCCGATCGCGGGCCCGGATCCGATCCCTACCGGGCATACCTGGGCTCCGAGTACGCCCGGCGCAAGGCTTCCCGGGTGGAGGCGGGGTTCCAGCTCCCCACCCGGGCAGGGGTGAGCATCCGGGGCCGCATCGACGCCGTCTACGCCGAGGGGGACGACTGGGAGGTCGTCGACTTCAAGAGCGGCCTGCCCCGGGAGGATCCCTGGCTCACGGTCCAGCTCCAGGCCTACGCCCTGGCCGCCCAACGGGTGGACTTCGGCCTCATCGCCCCGCGGCGCCTGCGCCTGTCCTTCGTCTACCTGGGAGATGGGGTGGAGGTGGTGCGCCACGAGGCGGACCCGCCCTGGATGGAGGAGGCAGAGGCCAGGGTGGAGGAGCTGTCCGAGGGAATCGCCGCCGGGGAGTTCCAGCCCGTCCCCTCGGAGGCGTGCCGCTCGTGCGAGTTCACGCGGTTCTGCCGGCCCGGGCGGGAATGGCTGCAACGAGACCGCTCCTGAGGGAGACGGGCCTCACACCAGGCGGCCTCCCTTCGTCTGGAGGAGGATCGTCACGGGCCCGTCGTTCACAAGCTCCACCTGCATCATCGCCCCGAACCGTCCCGTCTCCACCTCCACTCCCGCCGTCCGCATACGCTCCACCATCTCCTCCACCAGAGGCTCGGCCACCTCCGGGCCGGCCGCTCCCGTGAAGGAGGGACGCCGTCCCCTCCTCACCTCACCGTAGAGGGTGAACTGGCTGACGACCAGGATGGCCCCGCCCACGTCGTCGAGGGACAGATTCATGGCTCCGGCTTCGTCCGGGAAGATCCGCAAGCCCACCAGCTTGTCGGCGATCGCTCCGGCGTCCGAGGCGGAATCCCCGGGTGACACCCCCACCAGGACCAGGAGACCCGGCCCGATCGCTCCCACCGTGTCCCCCTCCACCCGCACCTCGGCCCGGGACACCCGCTGCACGACTGCACGCATCCCGACATGGTACGGAACGCCGGCCCCGGGACGGGTTACGATGCGGCGGGATGACCGTGCCATCGCTGGCCGACCTGGTCGGCGCCTCCCGAATCCGCCTGCCCCAGGAACCCCCGCTTCCCTCCTTGCCTCCCTCCCGACGGCCGGTATTCCTCCTCGACGCCGCCACCGGGCTGGAGGATCGCCTGCTGCGTGGGTGGCTGTGCCGGGCAGGGGCGCCTGCCGATCACGAGGTGATGCGCCTGGCGCCCTCCCGCATCAGGCGGCGAGGCTTGCGAACCGACCCCCGGCTCCCGACCAAGCTGACGGACGGTCACTGGCTGGTGCCGCTGAGGGTGGTGTGGATGCCCGCCGAACGGCACGGCCAGAGGACGGTGTCCTGGGTCGACGTGATAAAGCTGGGCGACCCGCGCGATCCCCGATGGCTCCGCGATTACCTGATCCTCTCGCTGTTCCCCGACCGTGTTCGCATCCTGGTCGGCGACGGCGCCCCGGGGACAGACCTCGCCTCCGTCCATGACGGGCAGGACGACCTCATCCATCAGGTCACGCGCCGTGCCTGGCTGGCCCTGGACCGGGCGGAGCGGAAGGAGCGGGGAAACCGCTACAAGATCCCCCGCTTCGTGGCCGAGGACATCCTGTCCCGGCCGGCCTTCCGCTACAGGGTCGTGAGCCTGGGAGAGGAGCGGCGGCTCCCTCCATCCCGTTCGGTGGCCCGGGCCCGCCGCTACCTGTCCGAGATCGCCGCCACCCACAGTCCGTTCCTGATCGACCTGATCGCCAACCTCATCCACTGGATCATCCGGCAGGGCTACGGAACCATCCACTACGACGAGCGAGCCACCGAGAGGATCGCCCGTCTGGGAGGAGACCATCCCCTCGTGTTCCTCCCCTCTCACAAGTCCAATCTGGACCGGCTGTCGCTCCAGTTCCTCCTGTGGGAGAACGACCTGCCTCCCAATCACACAGCCGGGGGCATCAACATGAACTTCTTCCCGGTGGGCCCGCTGGTGCGCCGCACCGGCGTCTTCTTCATCCGGCGCAGCTTCAAGGGAAACGAGCTGTACAAGCACGTCCTCCGCTCCTACCTCGACTACCTGATAGAGAAGCGCTTTCCTCTGGAGTGGTACCTGGAGGGCGGCCGCTCCCGCACCGGCAAGCTCCGCGCCCCCCGCTACGGCCTCCTGTCCTGGGTGGTGGACTCCTTTGCCCGCGGCATCACAGACGACATATACCTCCTCCCCGTGTCGATCGCCTACGACCACATCCAGGAGGTGGGGGCGTACGCGGTGGAAGCCGCGGGCGGCCGCAAGGAGAAGGAGAGCTTCTCGTGGGCGTTCCGCTTCGCCCGCAACCTGCGCCGGGCCTACGGGGACATTCACGTGCGGTTCGCACAGCCGGTTTCCATGGCTGCCGAGCTGAAGGGATCCGACCTGGGCGACGACAACCCCATCGAGGTGCAGAAGCTGGCGTTCGAGGTGATGCACCGGATCAGCATGGCGACCCCGGTCACACCCACCGCCCTCATATCCACGGTCCTCCTCGCCGCCAAGGGCCGGGCACTGAGGCTGGAAGCCATCACCCACCAGAGCGGCAAGCTCGCCTCCTACATCCATCGTCGGGAGCTGCCCGTGACCGTGCCCGAGCTCCCGGCCGACGACGCCGCCGTGGAG
>JBKHJQ010000049.1:0-10477 GCA_046538055.1 Actinomycetota bacterium | reverse complement strand
GCCCTCAACTACGGCCACAACCCGGAGGAGCTGCGCCGGCCGCTGATCGACTACCTGACGGAAGGCAACATCACCCACTCCCTCGACACCGCCACGGTGGCTCGGGAGCGACTCCTGCTCACGATGGAGGAGATCCTCTTCGCACCCCGCGGAATGGAGTACAAGGTGATGTTTCCCGGGCCCACCGGCACCAACGCCGTGGAATCGGCCCTGAAGCTGGCCAGGAAGGTGACCGGACGGGAGACCGTCATCGGGTTCACGAATGCCTTCCACGGCATGACGCTCGGATCCCTGGCGGTCACCGGCAACTCGATGAAGAGGGCCGGGGCGGGAGTTGCGCTGAGCCACGGCGTGGCCATGCCCTTCGCCGGCGCCTTCGGTGACGAGGTCGACACGCTGGACCAGCTCGAGTTCTATCTCACCGACGACGGCAGCGGCGTGGACGTCCCCGCCGCCGTGATCGTCGAGACCATCCAGGCAGAAGGGGGAGTCAATGTGGCCTCCGCCGCCTGGATGAGGCGCCTGGGCCAGATCTGCCGCGAGCATGGGATCGTCTTCATCGTCGACGACATCCAGGTGGGCTGCGGGCGCACCGGGCCCTTCTTCTCCTTCGAGGAGATGGACCTCGAGTTCCAGCCCGACATCATCTGCCTGTCCAAGTCCCTGAGCGGCTACGGCTTACCGCTGTCGCTCGTTCTCATCGACCCCCGCTTCGACGTGTGGGAGCCGGGAGAGCACAACGGCACCTTCCGTGGCTTCAACCCCGCCTTGGTCACCGCCGAGGCAGCCTTGCGTGAATGGTGGAGCGACGACGCTCTCACCGAGCAGGTGAAGAGGCATGAGGGGGCCGTCGCCGCCCACCTCCAGAGCTTGGCGGAGGAGCATCCCGACGACTTCGAGGCTCCCCGCGGCCGGGGGCTCATCTGGGGGCTGCCCTGTGTCGACCCCGATCTGGCTTCTGCCATCAGCGCGGCCGCCTTCGAGCGGGGCCTGATCATGGAAACGGCGGGTCCTTCCAGCGAGGTCGTCAAGCTGCTGCCCCCTCTCACCGTCACCGACGTGGAGCTCAAACGGGGGCTGGGAATCCTCACCGATGCGGTGGAGGCTGCCCTGGCGGACAGGCAGCAGGAGATATCCGGCGCCGCGGCCGGTCGATGAGGCCCGGGAGGACCGGCAGGTGATAGTCCGCAGCGTCAACGAGATAACCGGCACCGACCGCGACGTGGATGCCCCCACATTCGTGTCGCGTCGGCTGCTTCTGGCCAAAGACGGCATGGGGTTCTCCCTCCACGACACGCTTCTCTACGCGGGTACCGAGACCGAGATCCACTACCAGAACCATCTGGAAGCCGTCTACTGCCTGGAGGGCATGGCCGAGATAGTCGAACTCGAGGGCGATGGCAGGGTGCACAAGATCGAACCGGGCATGATGTATGCCCTCGACCAGCACGATCGCCATCTCCTGCGGGCAATCACCGACTTTCGGGCGGTGTGCGTGTTCAACCCTCCTCTCACCGGCCGGGAGGTCCACGACGAGAACGGCGTCTATCCCCTGATCGTGGAGGAGGAAGAAGGAGAGTGATCCTTCGCCTCGCTCTCCCCACCGGGCGCCGACGAGAAGGTGCCCGGTGACCTCCCCGCTCGCCCCCGAGGGGCTGTTGGCCCCCGCCATCCCCTCCCCCGCCCTGGAGGACCTGGTTCTGGGCGAGGTCCTCTCTTCCCGGGCCCGCAGCCACGGGGATGAGACCTTCCTTCGGTTCCGGGACGGAGAGCTGACCTATCGGGAGGTCGATCTGGCCGCCGACCGGCTGGCGGCCGGCCTGGCGGGCCAGGGTGTGGGACCCGGCGACCACGTGGCGCTGATGCTGCCCAATTCCGCCGACATGGTGGAGCTGGTGTTCGCCCTGGCCCGTCTGGGAGCGATAGCGGTGCCGATCAACACCGCCTACAAGGGTGACCTCCTCCGGCACGTGCTGGACTCCTCCGACGCCACCTCTCTCATCGTCGACGCCGAGTACCTCGACCGGGTGGCGGAGGTCGCGGGCCGGGTGGATGACCTCCGGTTCGTGGCGGTCCGTGGCGGCGACCGCCTTTCCCTGGACCGGTTCCCGGTTCCGGCCATGACCTACTCCCGGCTGACGTCGACCCGCTCGGAGCTCCCGCAAGTAGAGGTGGCCTTCTCCGACACGCAAGCCATCATGTACACGTCGGGGACCACCGGCCGGAGCAAGGGGGCGATAGTGCCTCATTCGCTGGCACTGATCTGCGCTCTCGACTCCCTGCGGTTCGTGAGCGGGGGGAGCCGCACCATCTACTGTCCCCTCCCTCTGTTCCACGCCGCCGGCCTCTGGGACGGGATGATGGCGGCGCTCCTGTCGGGAGCGAGCATCGCCATCGTGGAACGCTTCAGCGCCTCCCGGTTCTGGGATGACGTGCGGCATTTCGACGCCCAGACCGCCATGGGGGTGTTCTCCATGATCCCCATCCTCCTCAACCAGCCCCCCACCCCCTCCGACCGGGACAACCCCCTCCAGACGTTCTACATGGGCAAGTCGTCCCTGGACGCCCCCTTCTACGAGCGGTTCGGGGCTCATACCGTCGAGACCTACACCAGCACCGAAGCCGGCATCGCCACGGCCAGCCCCTACGGCGAGTGGCGCGTGGGGTCGATGGGACAGGCCCATTCGGAGCGCTTCCAGGTCGCCGTCGTGGACGAGCACGACAGGGCGGTGCCCCCGGGCGAGCCCGGCGAGCTGGTGCTGCGCCCCCGCCAGCCCCATGTCATCACCGGCGGCTACTACGGCCGCGACGATGTGACGGCGGCCTGCTTTCGCAACATGTGGTTCCACACCGGGGACCGGGCCTATGCCGACGGGGACGGCTACTTCTACTTCCTGGACCGCATGAAGGACGCGATCCGTCGGCGGGGCGAGAACATCTCCGCCTTCGACATGGAATGCGAGATCAACCTGCACCCGGGAGTGCTGGAGTGCGCCGCCATCGGAGTCCCCTCCGAGCTGGAGGAGGAAGAGGTGAAGGTCGTGGTGGTCCGTCGGCCGGGCAGCGACCTGGAGGCGAGCGAGCTGGCCGCCTACTGCGCCGAGCGCCTGCCCGCCTTCATGATCCCCCGCTACATCGAGTTCGTCGACACGCTGCCGCGCACACCCACCGGAAAGGTCGCCAAGCACCAGCTCCGGGCGATGGGCGACCACGGACTGACTGCCGCCACCTGGGATGGAGGCAGCCGCCGCGGCAACGAGAAGGCCGGCTGAGCCATGCCCGCAACCCGCGACGGCTGAGGACAAATGGATTGGAAGGACACCCCAGAGCAAGCCGAGTTCCGCACCGAGGTGCGGGAGTTCATCCGCGACGGCTTCCCGGCCACCTACGAGCCGGACACCCGGAGTGAGCAGAGCCTGGAGCCGGAGGACGTGTGGGGATACAACTGGACGGTGGACGCCCGCTCCGGCGACGAGGCTCGCCGCAAGGCGGCGATGGAGTGGGCGAAGGCCCTGGCGGAGCGGGGATGGGTGGCCCCGCACTGGCCCACGGAGTACGGAGGGGCGGGGCTGGGTCCCACCGAAGAGCTGATCCTGCAGGAAGAGATGATGCGGGCCCGCGTCCCCACCGTCAACGGCATCGGGGTGTTCCTGTTCGGGCCCACCCTTCTGGAGCACGGAACCGACGAGCAAAAAGCCCGCTACCTCCCGCCCATCGCCCGGGGGGAGGAGACATGGGCCCAGTGCTTCTCCGAGCCCGGTTCCGGTTCGGACCTCGCTTCCCTCCGCACCCGCGCCGTGCGGGAGGGCGACGACTACGTCGTGGACGGACAGAAGGTGTGGACGTCCCTCGCCCAGTACGCCGACCGCCTCATGGTGCTGGTCCGCACCGACCCGGAGGCACGCAAGCATCGTGGCATCACCCTCTTGATGGTGGACGCCGATGCGCCCGGGGTCACGGTGCGGCCCATCGAGGACATCCGGGGCGCTGCTCCCTTCGCGGAGGTGTTCTTCGAGGGGGTGCGGGTACCGGTCGAGGACCGGGTGGGAGACGAGAACCGGGGGTGGTACGCGGCCATGACCACGCTCACGTTCGAGCGGGCCGGGATCGGCGCCACCATCAAGTATGAGCAGGCCCTGGCGGAGCTCATCCGCTACCTGTCGACCGACGAGGCACAGGAGTTCGTACGTTCCGACTGGGGTGGGGCGTTGCGCCAGGAGATCGCCCGCCGTCACACCGAGATCCGGGTCCTGGCCAACCTGGCTCGCTACACCGTGTCCAAGCAGGCAGGAGGCCAAGTGCCGGAATACGAAGCGTCGATCAACCAGCTCTTCAGTGCCGAGCTGCACCAGCGGCTGGCACGCACCGGCGCCCGGGCATTCGGGGAGGCTTCCCGGCTGTGGCAGAGGGAGGGCGCCCCCCTGGGTGCGGCGTTCACACATATGGGGTTCGATGCCGTCGCCGCCACGTTCCTGGCCGGGACTTCCGAGATCCAGCGCAACGTCATCGCCACCCGGGGCCTGGGCCTCCCCCGGAGCTGAAGACGATGAGGTGCCTATCTGCACGCGAGGAAGGACCAGACCATGACCTATGAGACCTTGAACGTCAACATCGAGAACAACGTCGCCCGGCTGACACTCAACCGGCCGGACAAGCTCAACGCGCTCAACCCCGCCATGATGGACGAGCTGCGGCGCGCCTTCGTCGACCTGGACGAGCGCGAGGACGTCCGCGTCGTCGTGATCCGGGGTGAGGGCCGTGCCTTCTGCGCCGGCATGGACCTGAAGTGGTCGGAAGCTCTGACCGACGCCGACCGTGTCGAACAGGGCCGCCTGGGAGAGAAGACCTTCGCCATGATGGAGCGCATGGAGGTACCGGTCATCGCCGCCGTGCACGGACACGCCGTGGGCGGAGGTCTGGAGTTCGCCCTGGGGGCAGACTTCATCGTCGCCTCCGAGAGCGCCAACATGGGCCTGGTCGAGATCACCCTGTCGGCAGATCCGCCCTACCGACCCAAGATGACCGAGGATGGGGACCCCGACCAGCCCACCTACGGGGGCAGCGCTCCCGGCTGGGGAGGTGTGAAGCGCCTGCCGGCCCGGGTCGGCAAGGCGCGGGCCAAGCAACTCCTGTTCACCGGCATGACCGTCAACGGACCCAAGGCCTACGAGCTGGGGCTGGCCAACGAGTGGTACCCCGATGAGGAGTTCGACAAGGAGGTGGCGGAGCTCGCCAACCGCATCGGGGCCATGAACCGCTACAACCTCCGCCTCGTCAAGGAGCTGGTCAACGGGGGCTACGACTGGATCGAGCCCCACGTCGGCTGAGAGGGAGAGAAGACATGGAGATATATCGAATCGACCACATCGCCCAGGTGGTGCCCGACCTGGACGCCCAGCTGGAGCTGCTCGAGGGGCTGTTCGGATTCCGGCCCATCCAGCGCTGGGAGCACGACACCGAGGGCGCCTCCGGCGCCCGCCTCAGCGTCCCCGGAAGCTGGGGCCACCACTGGGAGGTCCTCTCCCCCACCCGGGACGACTCGCCCTTCCAGGCATTCCTCGACGACAAGGGAGGACGTCCCGGCCTCCACCACGTGGGCGTGGAGGTACCGGACCTGGAGGCAGCCGCCTCCCAGCTCGAGGCGAAGGGCATCAAGGCCACAACCGGCGCTCCGGGAGAGTGGCTGGAAGCCTCCCTTTCCCCGCCCGACCACGGTCCCGGGTTCCTGTTCCGTCTGCGCGGTCCCGGCCGTGGGACCATGTGCGGTGACGACGGCCATGTCTCCGGACCCGGCCACCGCTCCAGCGAGGCCCCCCACCTGGGGATCGTGGGCATCGACCACGTCTGCCAGGCGTTCCCGGACCGGGACCTCCTGGCCGCCTGGTACCGAGACCTTGCCGGCTTCGTCCAGGTGTGGCGCACCCCCGAGGACGAGCACCCCGACATGGCCGATCTGGTTCTCAACATCCCCGGGTCCAGCATCTGCTGGGAGGTGATCATGCCCCGGGGTGATGACTCCTTCATCCAGCGGTTCTGGGATCGCAGCGGCGCCCAGGTCCACCACGTCACCTTCGAGGTGGCCGACTGGGACGCGGCCATGGCCGCCTGCCGGCACCACGGGGTCGAGCCGTTCGACCCCAACCAGGGCAGCACCGACGGTGCCGCCTGGCAGGACGCCTTCCTCCATCCCAAGGCGACCGGCGGGGTGCTGGTCCAGCTCTTCTGGGAGGAGCGCCCGGGGGTGTGGGTCCGCTCTGACAAGATCCCCCCACCCCGATGACCCACCCGCAAGATCCCCCCACCCCGATGACCCACCCGCAAGATCCCCCCACCCCGATGACCCACCCGCAAAATCCCCCGCTTCGGGAGGCCGAATGGACCTGACCCTCACGGACGAACAGGAGCTGATCTCGGGCACGGCCCGGGAGTTCCTGGAGGCGCGCTGTCCCATCTCCCACGTACAGGACATGGATTCGGATCCGGCCGGGTTCTCATCCGACCTCTGGAAGGAGATGGCGGAGCTGGGCTGGATGGGCCTGGCCTTCCCCGAAGAGCACGGAGGATACGGGGCCGGGTTCCTGGAGCTGTGCCTGATCGTCGAGCAGATGGGCCGCCACCTGCTGCCCGGGCCGTTCCTCCCCACGGAGCTGTGCGGGCTGGCCGTGGCCCGACACGGCACCGACGAGCAGAAAGGTCGAGTCCTGGGCGGCATCGCCGGTGGCGAGAGCATCTTGACCTATGCCCGGGCCGCCCCCCGGACGGGGTGGCCCTCCCGGGGATCCTCGGTCGGCTGCCGGGCAGAAGGGGCCGGGTTCATCCTGTCGGGCTCCGCCCCCCTCGTCCCGTTCGCCCATGTGGCGGATGAGCTGCTGGTCTTCGGTCAGGCGCCCGACCAGCCCGACCACCTCACCGCCCTCCTGGTTCCCACCCAAGCCGTCGACACCGAGCCTCAACATGCAGTCGGAGGAGACCGCCTCCAGCGCGTGTCCCTGGAAGGGGTGGAGGTGACTTCCGATCGGGTCATCGGTGGCGAGGGCCAGGGCCGGGACGTCCTCGAGACCCTGCAGGAGCTCGGGACTGCCGCCACCTGCGCCGAGATGGTGGGAGGCGCCCAGAAGGTTCTGGATATGACGGTCGCCTACGCATCGGAGAGAGAGCAGTTCGGCGCCCCCATCGGCTCCTTTCAGGCCATCCAGCACCACTGCGCCGACATGGGAGTGGACGTGCTGGCGTCCCGCCTCATGGCCTATGAGGCCATCTGGCGCCTGTCCGAGGGGATGGAAGCCAGAGAAGAGGTGTCCATGGCCAAGGCGTGGGTGAGCGAGGCGTACCGGCGAGTGTGCGCCCTGGGGCACCAGGTGCACGGGGCCATCGGATTCACCCGCGAGCACGAGCTGCACCATTACCTCCGCCACGCCGTCGCCACCGAGCTCTCCTTCGGCGACGGGGACCACCACTGGGCCCGGATCGCCGACCACCTGGGTCTCCCCTGACCGCTCCGTGAACCGTTGCGCCGGTCACCCCGTATTGCCGGGTGTTACCGACTGCCTCACAAGGAGGGAGACTGATGAGGAAGGCGACCGTGCTCCTGGCAATCGTGGCCCTCGCTCTGGGAGCGGCGCTTCCCGTCGGAGCCCTGGGACAGGGCAAGAACTTCGTAGCACCCCTTTCGGGTGACGAGGAGGTTCCTGCCGTGGACACCCGGGCACGGGGTCTGGCCAAGTTCCAGCTCTCGGCCGACGGATCGCAGCTCGATTACCGGCTGATCGTGGCCAACATCGAGGATGTGCAGATGGCCCACATCCACCTGGCTCCCGCCGGACAGAACGGCGGCGTGGTGGTGTGGCTCTACCCGGATGCACCTCCCCCACAGCTCATCGAGGGGCGCTTCAACGGGGTGCTGGCCACGGGGACCATCACCGCCGACGATCTGGTGGGAGACCTGGCAGGCCAGTCACTCGACGAACTGTTGGCGGCCATGGCGGAAGGCAACACCTACGTCAATGTCCACACGATCGTCAACCCCGGTGGAGAGGTCCGCGGCCAGATCCGCTGACGCTGGGCGCAGGAGCCCGGCCGTCCCCCGGCCGGGCTCCTGTCTTCAGTTCCACGCACGGTCCGGGGGCGTCGGGGGTCACGGCCCCGGGAGCGGGGTAACGTGGGGCCTCCCACGTGCTGACGGAACTGGTCCATATCGAGACAGACGGCATCCCCCTCGACGGCGTGCTCTACCGTCCGGAAGGGTCGACCCGGGGAGCCGTGCAGCTCATGCACGGCAACACCATGAACTTCTACGTGGGGCCGCCGCGGTTCCTCCCTCCCCTGCTCACCCAGAGAGGGTGGACATGCCTGGCCTACAACCGCCGCGGCCACGACGTCCTCTCCAATCGGGACAGCCGCCGCCTGGAAGGAGGCGCCTACCAGACCATCGCCCAGGCCTCGGCCGACAACGAGTATGCCCGATCCTGGCTGGCGGATCTCGGCTTCCCCTCTCCGGTGGTGGTGGGCCACTCCAACGGAGGGACGCTGGGCGTGGCACATGTCGCCTCCCACCCCGACACGCCCGCCCTGGTCCTCCTGTCCGCCCATCGGGGTGGTGTCGATCTGATGCGCCGCCTGGCAGAACGGGGACTGATGGCAGGCGACGACTACGAAGCGATCACCTCCCGGGCGCTGAGGCTGGTGGAGGAAGGCAGGCCCGACACCCTGATGCTGGTGCCCGGATGGTGGTACGTCATCTCGGCGGGCACCTACGTGGAGTACCTGCGGAGATGTCCCGACGTTCTGGAGCTGGCACCGAGCATCGATGTCCCAACTCTCTACCTGGTGGGCGACAGCGAACCAGAGGACCTCTACCCGGCCCGTGCCTTCCGTGAGCGGGCTCCTGGCCCCGTCACGGTGGAGGTGGTGGGAGACTGTGACCACTACTACACCAGGCAGGAGGACGCTGTCGCCGCCTCGGTTGCCCGGTTCCTCGATTCGCTGGGAACGTGAGTCCGTGGCGGTACGATCGGAAGCCGCATCGGAAAGGGCAGTATGACCGGCCAGGATGGAGAGCGCATCCCCCCGGGAGTGGATCCCGACATCCTCCACCGGGTGGTGACCGTGGAGGCGGTCACGGAGAACCTGGAGGGGATGCGCCACGAGGCAAGCGTCCGGCAGTTCCGGTTCATCTCCGATGAGCCGGAGGAGATGACGGGCACCGATCAGGATCCGGCACCGCTGGACTACTTCACCGCCGCCCTCGGTTTGTGAATGTTGACCCAGATCGTCCGGTACGGACGAATGCTCAAGGCCGACATCGACTCGGCCCGCTGCCACGTCAAGGCCCATTGGACCAGTGAGGGCTCGGTCTTCGCCGGCACCATCTCCTCCACCTGTCACTCGGTGGAGATACACACCGAGGTGGAGTCGGACGACGACCCTGCTCTGATCGCGGCGTTGATACAAAATGCCCAGGGTGGATGCTACGCCGACAGCGCCCTCACCACTCCCGTCCCCGTGGTGCGGACCACCAGCCTCAACGGCGAGGCCCTGAGCGTGGAGGAGTACCCCCGACGGGTCAAACGTAGGTAAAGGCCGCGGCGGAGCCCTTCATCCCCGGGCGGCGACTCGTCACTCGTAAGCGATGGCTTCCAGCACGTTCATGCGGGCTGCCCGCCGGGCGGGAATCACCGCGGCCGCCACACCCGCCACCAGCGCCCCGATCAGGCCGAATGCCACCCACAGCCACGGCACCGATAGAGACACACCCTCTCCAACCACACCCACAGCGAGGGCCCACCCGCAGAAGAGCCCCACGACGAGGCCCAGGAGCGTCCCGAAGACTGCGATGAGGACCGACTCGAACCGGATCATCTTCCGGACCTGGCGCCGGGTCATCCCCACCGCCCGCAGCATTCCCGTCTCCCGGGTCCGCTCGTACACCGCCAGATAGAGGGTGAGGACGATCCCCACCACCGCCACGACCACCGACATGAGAAGGAGCCCTGCCACCATTCCCACCACCGCCGTCAGGGCCGTCCGGACCTGTTCCACCAGGTCGGATACGGTCGTGACCTGCACGGAGGGGAAGTCGGACAGGGCTTCCTCCACCGCCCCTGCAGTCCGGTCGAAATCCGCGTCCGGCTCGAAGGCGACCGAGACGCTGAAGTCCCTGGGTCCGGGGAGGTAGCGCTCCACCTCCCGGTAGTGGAGGTAGTAGGACTGGGAGTCGGAGACCTCACCGGAGAAGTCGAATATGGCCACCACCTCCGCCGGGTAGGGCTCTTCTCCGACGGTGAGATCGACGGCATCCCCCAGGGAGTATCCGCGGTTGTCGGCTTCGATGCGCTGGACGGCCACGGCCCCCGGGCCCAGGTCGTCCCAGGAACCCTCCACATCGTCGAAGCTCACCGCCACGTCCACGCTCTCCGGCTCCACTCCCACAGCCAGCGTGGAACCGCCGTCGGGGAGACCGACCTGGACGGTGTTCATC
>JBKHJQ010000048.1:0-10506 GCA_046538055.1 Actinomycetota bacterium | reverse complement strand
GACCAGGTCGGGCCCGTTGTTGCGCACATTGTTGACCCGGGAGGAGACCGGGTGCTCCATGATCGAGTCGGGATGGCCGGGCACGAGAAGGGCCAGGGCCTCGTGGGGATCGTCCAGGTCGCGGTCGAGCCACGCCTCCCAGGCCTCTTCTTCCACGCTCACCGGCATCCGATCGTGGATGCGGGCGATGGCGCCCTCCGCCCGGGTGGTGATGATGGCGAACCGCCGGATCCATTCCTCCGTGGCCGGATCCCTCCAGGCGCTCCAGATCCCGGCGAACGTCATCGGGTAGCCGTCGGCCCGGAAGACCCAGTGGGGAGTGCGGCCGCGGTCGGCCGGCTCCCACTCGTAGAACCCGTCGGCGGGGATGAGGCACCGGTGCCGCGCCAGGGCGCGCTTGAAAGCCGGCTTCTGGGCCACCGTCTCCATCCGGGCGTTGATGTGCATCGAGCGAGGGTCCTCGGCCCAATGCGGTATCAACCCCCAGCCCATGGCGCCCAGCCTCCGTTGGCCCTCGTGCTCGGCCACGACATAGGTCCGATCGGTGGGCGCCACGTTCCAGCTGGGGTCCATCGACTCCGTCACGACCGTGTCCACGCCGTAGTAGCCGGCATAGAAGTCGAGGTCACCACTCACCGCGAAGCGCCCGCACATGGCCCGTCTCCTCCTCCGGCCTCAGCGTTCCCTGGCCATGGACTCCAGGCAATGCCGTGCCCAGCGGTGCACGTCCCAGCGGGACACCTTCCGACGGAGGCGGCGCATCCGGCGCCGCTTCTCGTCCTCGTCCATCACCACGGCCCGGTGGATGGTGGCGGCGAGCGCATCGAGGTCGTAGGGATTCACCAGGAGGGCCTCCTCCAGCTGCTCGGCCGCACCGGCGAACTCGCTCAGGACCAGAGCGCCGGAGTTGTCCAGGCGGGTGGCCACGTACTCCTTGGCGACGAGGTTCATGCCGTCCCGCAAGGGAGTCACCAGCATGATGTCGGCGTTGCAGTAGGCGCCGATCAGCTCCTCGAAGGGCACAGACCGGTAGACGTAATGGACCGGCATCCAGCCCGCCTGGCCGAACCGGCCATTGACCCGCCCTACCAGCTCTTCCACCTGACGCCGGATCTCCTGGTACTCCTCCACGTCCTCCCGGCTGGGGACGGCGATCTGGACCAGAGACAGCCTGCCGATCAGCTCCGGGTACCGATCGAACAGGGTCTCCAGTACCCGGAGGCGCAGATCGATCCCCTTGGTGTAGTCGAGGCGGTCCACCCCCAGGATCATCGTCTCGGGATCTCCCAGGTCGCGCCGCAGTTCCGCTCCGAGCTGCTGCACGGACGGCTGTGCCGCCGCCCCGGCGTAATGCTCGGTGTCGATGGCGATCGGCACCGGCTCGGCCCGTATCTCCCGTCCCCCGAACCGGAGGGCACCGGCCGGGCCCCGTGCCCCGGCGAACTCGCGGGCGGATGCGGCGAAGTTGAGGGCAGCCCGGCGAGTCTGGAAGCCCAGATAGTCCGCCCCCAGGAGCCCTTCCAGCATCTGGCGGCGCCAGGGGAGGCGCTCGAAGATCTCCGGCGGGGGGAAGGGGATGTGCAGGAAGAAGCCGATGCGGCGGTCTGGCTGGAGCTCCCTCACCATGGAAGGGACCAGCTGGAGCTGGTAGTCATGGATCCAAACCAGGTCCTTGGATGTGGACACGTCCGCCACGGTGTCCGCGAAGCGCTGGTTGACGTCACGGTGCCGCCTCCACCAGTGGCGATGGAACTCGGGTGGGCGGATGGCGTCGTGGTACAGGGGCCAGATCGTGGCGTTGCAGAACCCGTGGTAGTGGTCCTCGACATCCGTCTCGTCCAGGGGGACCGACTGGTTGTCGATGCCGTCGACCTGGAAGCGCTGGGCGTCGCCGTCTGAGGTTCCGCTCCAGCCCACCCACACGCCCCCGCGCTGGCGCAGAATGGGGCTCAGGGCGGAGACGAGCCCGCCGGGGCTGGTGGTCCAGGATTCCTCGTCGGGATCCCATCTCACGGGCAGGCGGTTGGCGGCTACGACCAGGGGAGGCGACGAGTCGGGCGTCGATGAGTCAGAGGTCGATGAGTCCGAGGGGGATGAGGCAGGAGTCGATGAATCGGAGTTCATTGGCTCGGCGAGGTCATAGGGCTGACCTTAACGAGAGCTGAGGGAAAGCCCGAGCGGACTCCGGTGTCAGCAGCGGGGAAGCCCGAGAGCGGGAGAGAGGCGGAGAGGATCCGATCCATGTGGATCGGGGAGGAGGATACGCCTTGACGCTCCCGGGCTTGACCGGTGTGGTGGAAACCGGCTCCCCACTGCTGCTTTCAGGATAGCACGTCGCTTGTTTTAGCAAACTCGGGCCATCCCGTGGTCACGGTTCGACCGACTCGTGCCGGTCGGCCCGCAACGAGGCCACGATAGCGACAGTCAGGATCAGAGCAATAATCGTCAGGCTCAGCCAGATGGGGAGGTGGTACCACTCGGCGATCAGCATCTTGATCCCCACGAACCCGAGGATCACTCCCAGGCCCACGTTCAGGTAGCGGAAGCGGCCCGCCATCCCCGCCAGCAGGAAGTAGAGGGCCCGTAACCCCAGGATGGCGAAGGCGTTGGAGGAGAACACTATGAACGGCTCCCTGCTCACCGCCAGGATGGCGGGTATGGAGTCGACCGCGAAGACGACATCGGTGCTCTCGATCAGGACCAGCACCGCGAAGAGGGGAGTGGCGAGGATGCGCCCGGCCCGGCGGGTGAAGAGGTGCTGGCCCTCGTACTCGGTGGTGGAGGGGACGATGCGGCGGAACAGCTTCAATACCGGGTTGTCCTCGGGGTGAATGTCCTGGTCCTCGTGGCGGGCGATCCGGAAGGCGGTGATGATCAGGAATGCCCCGAACACGTACAGGACCCAGTCGAAGTTCTCGATCAAGGCCACTCCGGCGAAGATGAAGGCGGCTCTCAGCACCAGGGCACCGAACACTCCCCAGAACAGGACCCGGAACTGGTACTCGGCGGGCACCGAGAAGTAGTTGAGGATCACTGCCCACACGAAGACGTTGTCGACCGAGAGGCTCTTCTCGATCAGGTAGCCGGCCAGGTACTCGCCCGCGGCGGCTCCGCCCTGCCAGGTCAGCATCACCGCCGTGAAGGCCAGGCCCAGGGCGATCCACACCGAAGACTCGATGGCCGCCTCGCGGAACCCGATGGCATGGGGCTTGCGATGCACCAGGAGGAGATCCCCCACCAACAGAACCGCGACCACGGCGACGAAGACCGCCCATACCCACAGGGGCACGTCGAACGACACGAAACTCTCGGAGGCCGACTCGCTCGCCGCCAGGATCCATCCCGGGGAGGAGGGGGAGGGCATCTTCAGGTTCCGTTGTCCTTTCCCGGGCCCGCCGGGTTCGGCCCCGGCCCGGACTGTGCGCTGGTCCGTGCCGGAGGTCTCGCCCACCGAAGACTGTGATCGACGGCCCGGGGACCGGACGCCGCTCGATCCGGCGCCAGGATGACGATCTCCCGGTAGGGGGCTACTCCCCTCCGTTGCGGCTGCATCCTACCCAATGCCACGGGGCAGGTCCCAGCCAGCCTGGTAGTGGTCCGGCTATTGGACCTCCCGGGCGGAGATGAGGCTGGAACAGGGCGCCCCCCGCACCACCGCCGATGCGGTGGAACCGAGCCGGAGCCGCTTCCAGCCGGTCAACCCTCGTGTCCCCAGCACCACCAGGTCGGGCTGCTCGGCCTCCAGGTGCTCCAGGATGTGGCTGGTGGGTTCTCCCTTCACCACCCGTGTGTCCACCGCGGCCACCCTGCCTTCCAGGGCCCGGGCGGCGTCGGAGACGGCGGCCTCGGCGTCGGTTCGACCGTCCTGCACCCCGAGCACTGTGACGGCGGAGCGGGCGGAGAGCGGCATGGAGCAGAAGGACTGGCGGGCGGCCCGGGCGTGCTCGGATCCGTCCGTGCACAGCACCACTTTCCGGACGGTTCCCGCCCGGCCGGCCACGATCATGGGTGCCGGCGGATGGTGGAGAAGCCACTCGGTGGTGCTGCCCGTGACGAAGCCCTGGATGAAGCTGTGGGTTCGGAGACCCACCACCATGAGGTCCACTCCCTCGGCATCGGCCAGCATCGCCCTTGGATCCGTCACCACCTTGAGGAAGCGGAGCTCCTCTACCCCTTCCGGCTCCTCCGTCCGTCCCCAGTCCGGCTGCCATTCGATGACCCGGGGCGGGGCGCCCCATTCCACCTCATGCCCCCGGGTGTCGGCTGTGAGGACGTCCATGTGCCAGCCCGGCCAGGGCTGATCGTTGATCCACTCCCAGGCCGTATCGGCCGGCGACGACCCGTCGTCGCCGAAGACCAGCAGGGGGCGGCGCGAATGCCGGGCGGTATCTGTCGTCACGGACGGTCAGCCTCCTGGGATCGGGCGGCCGTCACTGTAACCACCGCCGGCCGGGGCCCCTCCCGGCGCTCACCGGTAGGGGTCCCACCCCGTCGACCGGTAGCTCTCCAGAAGACGCAGCCAGACCTCGCTCAGAGTGGGGAACGAGGGAACTGCATGCCAGAGCCGGGTGAGGGGTACCTGCGCCACGATGGCGATGGTGGCGGAATGGAGCAGCTCGCCTACGTGCGGCCCCACGAAGGTAGCCCCGACCAGCAGGTCGCGGGGGCGGTCGATAACCAGCTTCGCGGTGCCCGAGTACCCCTCGCCCAGAACGCCGGCGGCAGCCACCTGGCCGATGTCGTGAGTGACCGTGGCGATGTCGGGATGGGAGCGGCGCGCCTGGGCTTCCGTCAGACCCACCGCCGCGATCTCGGGGCTGGTGAAGATCACCCGCGGCACGGCCGGGATGTCGGATACTGCGGCTCGCTCCTGTCCGCCGATGTGGGCGCCGGCGATCCGGGCCTGGTACTTGCCCATGTGAGTCAGGAGCGCCTGCCCGTTCACATCCCCCACCGCGTACAGCCAGCCGCCGGGGACTCCCTCCACCCGCATATGCCGGTCGACATCGAGGAACCTCCCCGGCGTCAGCCCCAGCTTCTCCACTCCCAGGTCGCGGGTGCGGGCCCGCCGCCCGGTGGCAACGACTACCTCATCCGCCTCGATCCGCAGGACATCCCCGTCCCCGTCCCGCACCGTGGCGGTGACGGACCCGTCCCCGTTGGATTCCAGGGCGGTGGTCTCCATCTCGGTCATGACCCGGACACCGTCCTCTCTCAGGGACCGGGCCAGCTCCCCACCCACGAACGGCTCCTCGGTCTTGAGGAGGAGGGAGGAGTTGTGGATCAGCGTGACCTCCGATCCCATCCACGCCCAGGCCTGGGCCATCTCCACCCCCACCGTCCCTCCTCCCACGAAGAGGAGCCTGGGGGGTACGTCGGCGGCCGAGGTTATGTCCCGGCTGTGCCAGGTGTCCACGTCGGCTATCCCCTCGATTCCGGGGTCGCTGGGAGTGCTTCCTGTAGCCAGCACCACCGCCCGCCCGGCCCGGTACTCCCTCGTCCCCTCACCGCTGGCCACCGTCAGGGAGCGCTCCCCGCCCAGGCGGGCACGACCCCGGATCAACTCGATTCCCTCACTCTCAAGCCATTCCGCCTGACCGGAATCGTCCCAGTCGCTCACCATGCGGTTGCGGCGCTCCAGGGCCGGCCGTGGATCCACCCGGCCGTGGACCGCCTCCCTGGCGCCGGGGGCGCGACGCGCCGCGTCCAGCAGCTTTCCCGGGTTGAGCAGGGTCTTGGACGGGATGCAGGCCCAGTATGAGCACTCGCCACCCACCAGCTGCTCCTCGACGATCGCCACCGACAGGCCGGCCAGGGCGGCACTCTGGGCGACATTCTCGCCCACGGCTCCGGCTCCGATGACGATGACGTCGTGTGTGGCTTCCATGGCGTGCTCCTGGTGAGCGGACGGCGGGGGAGATGCTACGCCGATCGCCGGTGATCTCGTGCCCCCGGGGTGAGGTCACCGTGGGCGGAGCCGCGCCATCCGGCGCCAGGTCGCCACCGCCTCCTCCGTATCCAGGAGCGGGAGACGTTCATCGGGCCGCACCTGGCGATTCAGCTCTTCGATCCGGGCGTTGAGTTGTTCGACGCCCCTTCTCACCGAGCCGGGATCGGGCATCCGCCACAGGTCGTCCCGTAGCTCCTCCAGCGCCCGCACCTCGTCGATCAACCTGTCCTGGCGCCTGATCTCGTCCAGCTTGCGGCGAGCCCACCAGTCGGGGGAGGCGTCTCCCAGGTTGAGCGGCCGGCCCGAGCCAGGCAGGTGGTCGAACTCGCCTCTTTCCATCGCCTCCTGGAGCTGTTCCTCCACGCTGTCGCGAAAGCGGTCCATTGCCTCAGGCTATCGGGGGCCCTTCTCGCCTTCGAAAATCAGGCGAGGGAGCCGGGGTATCCCAGTTCCCGGTGGGAGACGGCAGGCGCCCGCAGCTTGATCGTGAACGAGCCGTGGGCGTAGGCGAGGTCGCCCCGGGTCGCCAGGATGAGGGCCCGGGCCAGGTTCAGTCCCAGGCCCAGGCTGTCGGGCGAGGGAGCGAGATAGCCGCCGCCGGCGTCCAGGAAGGGTGAGAACACCGCCCGCTCCCACTCGGGAGGGATGCCGTCGCCGGCATCGGTCACCTCGATCTCCGGCTGGCTTCCGCCTTTGAGGGTGACCCGCACGGGTGGAGCGCCATGGGTGACGGAGTTGGTGAGGAGCTCTTGAAGTGCCTGCACGACGTGGAAGCCGGCACATTCCGCCGCGGCCGCTCGGTCGCCCGCTATCACCAGGTTCTCCGCCGGGAGCCCTTCCACCCGGTCGGTAGCTTGCCGAACGAGATCCTCCAGGAGGAGGTCCGTCATGGAGGCGGCGTCGACGGGTCGGAGTGAGGCGATCTGCTCCATCCGGCTGACGACGTGCTCGATCCTGGACACAGACGCCCGTATCGTCCCGATCGCCTCCTCCCGTATGGAGGCGTCGGCCGACGGGTCCCCGATCAGGTCGATGAATCCCAGGACGGGAGTGAGCGGCGTCCGGAGGTGGTGGCTGAGCATGTGGACGAACCGGTCGCGTTCCTGGTCCATATGGGCGTCCCGGGTCACATCCATCTGGATGACCAAGGAGGTGTCGTCTCCGAGGGGGGCGACCGTCGTCTCCATGACGCGCCATTGCCCTTCCCGGGTGAGCACTTTCACCCTCCCCAGCGGGATGTCACCGTGCAGCGCCGCCCGCACGCCGTCGGCGGTGGGGACCGTCCCGTCGGCGAACACCTGCAGATGCCCGCTCACCAGGACGTCGTGAGCGCCGACTCCCCGGATCTCCCCGAACAGCCGCCGTGCCTTGCTGTTGGCCCAGCGGATCGTGAGGGTCGGGTGGTCGATGATGGTGGCGACCACCGGGAGCCAGTCCATCACCTCCCGTAGCCGGTGCTGCTCTCGCTTGACGTCCTCCAGGAGGCCGGAGCGGTGGAGGACGGAGGCGGTGAGTGAGGCGGCTACTTCCAGGACCAGCCGCACATCGTCGGTCACAGGAGCGGGCGTGTTCCAGCCGGCGCTGAACACACCCGCCACCCGGTCTCCGATCAAGAGGGGGATGCACACGGCCGACTTCCAGTCGAAGCCGCCCAGAGCCCTGGAGTGGCGGCGGGCCTCGCTCCCCACGACCTGGGTCTGTCCCTCCCGGGCGGCGAGGGTCACGGGGTCGGTGTCGTCGTCAGTGGGGATGACCTCACCCGGTCGGCCGCGTCCTTCCGTCAGCCAGCGGGCCTCCAGGCCCCGGGGCGTGTTCAGGTGGATGGCGGCGCCATCGGTTCCCACCAGGCGTTCGCTCCAGCGGAAGAGCTCGCCGGCCACCACCGCCGGGTCCTCGTTCCACAGACGGGGAGGTCCCGAGGGCATCATGCCCCGGGCCTCACCGCCAACAGCGTCCCGTCCTGTCGGGGGCTGCCCAGCTCCAGGACGGCCATCTCCACGTCCTCGTGGTGCAGGGAGAAGCCTCGGGAGTCGGCCCTCCCTCGCAGGAGGGGGCGGTGTATCCCGTCGCTCCAGAGCAGGACGGATCCTCCCGCCTCCACCCGGAAGGGAACGTCGACCGGGTCCGGCCGGCCGTGGCCCACCATTCCCGGCCGCGCCCGGAGCTCCCCCGAGCCGGCGGCGATCCCCGAGACGTCGCCCAGGCCGGAGAAGACACCCTGCCCGTCCGGCTGGAGGAACACCACCGCCGCGGCTGCCCCGCGGGTGTGTCCCGACGCCCGATGGGCGGCCTCGAGAGCGGCGGCCGGCCCGCGGGCGTGGGGCAGTTCCATGCCTGCCAGGACCGCCCTCGCCGTCCGGGCGGCGTGCACTCCACTTCCCAGGCCATCGGCCAGCCCGATGCGCAGCTCGTCGCCCACCGTCTCCACCCGGGCGGCATCGCCGCTCACGGCTTCCCCGGCGCGGGCCCGGTATACGACCGACACAGCCCAGGGCCCCCACGAGGGGGAAGGGGGATGGGAGGGCAGCGGCCGGGTAGCCGTCACGCGGGAACCACCCGGGATCGACTCGACCTCCAGCGATCCCATGAGGCGACGTGCTCCCTCCAGGCCGATGCCCAGCCCGGCGCGTCCTCTGGGGGGTGCGCCGAAGCCGGGGCCGCGGTCGGTGGCGGCCACCTCGAAGCCACCGGCCCGCAGCCGGATCGCCAGCCATCCTCCCTCGGCGTGACGCACGACGTTGGAGCAGATCTCGGAGACGGCCGTTTCGATGTCGGCCCGGGCGTATCGGTCGAAACCCGCCTCCTCGGCCACGGAGGCGGCCTGCTCGGCAGCGACGTAGACGTCGGCCTCACGCTCCAGCAGGACCACGTGACTCATCACGGCCACTTGCGCATGACCACCCGGGTTCCCACTCCTTCCTCCGATTCCAGCTCGAACTCGTCCACCAGGGTGCGCGCCCCGGATATCCCGCGCCCGAACCCCCCGGAGGTGGAGAATCCGCCCGCCAGGACGGTGGCTGTGTCGGAGATGCCCGGTCCCTCGTCCTCCACCACCACCTCGATTCCGCCCCCCGCTTGCCGATCACCCACCACCATGAACTCGATCTTCCCGCGTTTGGCATACAGAACGACGTTGCGGACGATCTCCGAGACGGCGGTGGCGATGCGGGTCTGATCGACGACCGTGAACCCCAGGGACCTGGCCAGCTCCCGCACCGCACCCCGAGAGAGGACGATGGCGGCTTCGTCGCGGGCTGCGATGAGGATCTCAGGCATGGACGGCGCCCCGCAGCCATTCCAGGCCCCGCTCCAGGCTCAGGTCGGTGTGGACTCCCGGCATGGAGAGGTCGAGCTCGGTGAGGGTCATGGCCACGGCCGGGCTGAGCCCGACCAGGGCGGTGCGGGCGCCCATCAGGCGAGACATGGCGGCCGTGTCCCGCAGGATCCGGCAGAAGTAGGAGTCGACGACGTCCATCCCGCTCACGTCGATGACGATCCCCCGCGCCCGGGTCGACGTGACTCGCTCCAGCAGCCGTCGTTGCAGGCCCTCGGCTTCGGCGTCGGTCAGGTCCTCCTGTATCGACACGAGGAGGAAGCCTTCCAGGGGGATCACGGGGACGTCTGCCATCACAGCCCCTTGCCGTCCACCCGGTATCCCAGCGATTCCAGGGCACGCTCCAGGCCGGAGCGGAGGTCGGCAAACGTCTCCACACCCTCCAGGGAGAGGCCGAGACGGACCAGCGTCTGGGCCACCTGGGGGCTGATCCCCACCAGGATGGCCCGGGTGCCCACCAGCGCTGCCGCCCGGATCGTCTTGAGGAGGTGGTCGGCGACGGCGGTGTCGACGGTGGGAACGCCGGTGATGTCGATGATCACCATGCGGGCCTGGCGGTCGACGAGGCGTTCCAGGAGCTGTTCGGTCATCTGCTGGGCGCGGGTGCTGTCGAGGACCCCGATCAGGGGGAGGACCTGGATTCCGTCCCATACCTCGATGACCGGTGTGGACAGCCGCCTGACGATCTGGCGATACTCGTCCTCGACGTCGTCCTGGCGCTGGGCGGCGTAAACCTCCCCGGCGCTGACGAGGGACTCCATCAGGAGCCGGTCGAGCATGTCCACCGCTCCGATCTGGTCGTCCCGCTCGGTCAGGTGGGAACGGAGAATCTCGGCCATGGGCTCTCTTATCTCGGTCAGGGCTTGGGTGATGGTTCGGAGCGACATCCCGGCCGATGCCATCTCCTGGAAGCGTGCCCGCTGCTCCTCCAGGTAGCCGGTGAGATCGCCTCGCTCCGCTGCCTCGGCCAGGTGGCGGATGCGCTGGCGGACCGATCCGGTCCAGTCCTCGCCCAGTTCTCGGCTGGGGTCCCCGATCACCTCCTCCATCTTGCCTTTCCAGGAGTCGTCCTCCTGCAAGGTCTCCACGAGGACACGCAGTCCCCGCGCCTGGTCGTCGGTGAGAGTCAGCTCTTGCGGTTCCATTGGGCGCGTTCTCCTTCCAGGTACTGCAGGAACACGGTGTCGATCTCGGGGTCGAACTGGCTGCCCTCCCCGGCCTC
>JBKHJQ010000047.1:0-10525 GCA_046538055.1 Actinomycetota bacterium | reverse complement strand
ATACTCGAGTGTGCCTCGTCGCAGGCGGGGGCGGGAGGCCTGTGTCCCGTACCGGACTTCGCGGCCGTGGCCGGCTCCGTGGAGGCGGGTGCCCCCGGCGTCTATCACCACGTCGCCGCCTACGACATGCTGGGGGCGGCCGTGCTCCTGGGGGTCCTGTACCTGTTGACCCGCCGCGTGGAGCTCGCCCCGGGCCGGCTCTTCTTCTTCTGGGTCGCCTGGTACGGGTTGCAGCGCTTCGTCCTCGACTCGCTCCGCTTCGGGCTGGGGGATGCCACCCTCGGCCCGTTCACCTGGAACCAGGTCTCCGGTCTGGCCGCGGGGGCAGGCGGCCTGGCCCTGATGTGGTGGATCGGCCGCCGCCGGCAACCGGCCGAATCGCTCGCGCGCACCAACGGCGGGCCATAGGCCGCATTCGATGCGCGAGAACGGCTCTGTTGCGTCCCGGGGGGAGCTGGGTGTAGAGTGACGGCCCACATGTCAAGCAACCGCTTCTACGGCTATTTCGTCTTTACCGGGCCCGGCCCGGGTTGACGTGATGGCCTGAAGAAGCAGCCACCCACCACCAACCCGGAGCCGGATGCTCCGGGTTTTTCCTTTCCCGGGGCGCCGGCTCCACCCAGGAGAACGCCATGGAACGCAAAGCGCACAAGAGCCCCGGGAGAGCCCGGACGATCGTCGTGGTCGGATCGGTACGCATCGGCCACGACCCCTTCCCGGTCATAGCCGGTCCCTGCGCGGTCGAGTCCTCCCACCAGATCAGATCGGTGGCCGAGACCGCAGCCGAGGCGGGGGCGTCCGTCCTGAGGGGAGGAGCATGGAAGTCCACGTCCTCGCCCTACGACTACCGGGGGCTGGGAGCGGAGGGGGTCGACCTGCTGGCGGCGGCGGGACGCGACGTGGGCCTTCCCACCGTGACCCAGGTGCTGGAGGCCTCCCATGTCGAGATCGCCGCCGAGAAGGTCGACATGCTGGAGATCGCCTCCGGGAACATGCAGGACTTCGAGCTGCTGCGGATGGCGGGCCGAAGCGGCCGGCCCGTGCTGCTGCGGCGCGGGCCCTCCGCCACCCTGGACGAGTGGCTCTGGGCGGCCGAGTACCTCCTGGCGGAGGGGAACGAGCAGGTGGCCCTGGTAGAGCGGGGAATCCGGACCTTCGGAGCGGCCGGGTCCGACACCCTCGACATCGGTGCCGTGCCCTCCCTGCAGGAGACGACCCACCTGCCGGTGCTGGTGGACCCGTCGCATAGTGCCGGGGCGGCGATGCGTGTCCGCCCGCTGGCGCTGGCCGCCCAGGGGGTGGGAGCGGACGGGCTGATCGTGGAGGTCCATCCCCAGCCGGAGGTGGCACGCACCTCCCTGCTGCAGGTGGGTCTGGGCGCCTTCGAGGACCTGATGACGGCATTGGGCATCTCCCGTGTCCGCCGTCACATCGACCAGATCGACCGCCAGATCGTCCGTCTGCTGGCGCGGCGGCAGGCCCTGTCTCTCGAGATCGGGAAGGTCAAGCAGTCCCGGGGCCTGCCGGTCCACATCCCGGATCGGGAAAGCGAGCTGCTGGACGTGGTGCGCGACGAGGCCGCCCATCTAGGGGTGGACGCCGACCATGTTCGGGAGGTGTTCGAGCTGGTCCTGGAGGAATCGCGCCGCCTCCAGCACGAGATGCGCTCGGAGCAGTCCGCCGCCGTCTCCTGAGGCGCACCCCTGGCCTGAAGCCGTTTTCGCGCGAGAAAACGGGAGTTGGGGGTCCTCAGAACTTGGAGCGGAGCTGCTCTGCCAGGTCGTCGAAAGTGGTGGCGGGGTCGAGCTCGGTGCCCGCCCGGAAGGTGGCCCGCCCCACCAGATGGGCGCCCACCGGGGCGGTCAGGAACTGGAAGATGATCACCGCCATCAGCTTGGCCACCGCTCCCGGGGAGGGGATGACGAAGGCGGTGCCCAGCAGCGTGAGAGCCAGTCCCAGGGTGGCGGGCTTGGTGGCGGCATGCATCCGGGCGAACACGTCCGGGAACCTGTGGAGCCCGGTGGTGGCAATCAGTGCCAGGAGGGCCCCCAACAGGAGCAGCACGGAAGCGACGATCTCCATCTCAGGGCCCCCTTCGCTCCACGAAGCGGGCGATCAGGGAGGTTCCGGTGAACCCCAGCAGGGCGGCCACCACCATGGCGTCCAGGAACGTGTCCCGCCCGGTGCGCGTGGCCAGCACAGCCAGGCCCATGACGATCACCACGAGGAGGGTGTCCAGGGCCACGATGCGGTCCGGGAGGGATCCTCCCCGGACCATGCGGAACACGGCCAGGGCCGCGGCCGCCAGCAGAATGGCCAGCGAGATGGCCGTTGCGATGTCGATCATCCTCTTTCTCCTCTTTGGGATGGCAAGGGGTGCGCCTCCCGGGGAGGGAAGGCGGCCAGCGCCAGCGACTCCAGCTTCTGGACCGCTCTGCGGTCCTCGATCACCGAACCGAAGTGGAGTACGTGGATCAGCAGCGTCATGGTCTCCTCCTCCACCTCCAGGGTGAGGGTGCCGGGAGTGAGCGACACCATGTTGGCCACCATCGTCACGATCCGGGGCGATCGGCTGTGGAGGGGCACCGCCAGGATCGTCGGGGAGGTCCGCAGGCCGGGGGTGATCACCTCCCATGCGATGATCGCCGACGCCTCGATCAGCTCCCAGGCGAAGTAGACGGCCAGCCGCAGCAGGGCGAGGGGTCGGAACCCGTGTGCGGTCTCCATGCGATGACCCGGAACCAGGACGGTGACGAAAGCGCCCGCCGCCACCCCGCCCGCCAGGTTGGCCCAGGTCGCCTCCTCCCACAGCGCCATCCACACCACGGTCAGCCACGCGATCGTCAGCAGATGCCGCATCATGGTCCCAGCACCGTCGTCACATAGGAGGAGGTGTCCACCAGGGCGGCCGCGGCGTTCTCTCCCAGCTCGTACAGGGGAGCCGCCGCCACCACGAAGGCCAGACCGGCCGCGACCAGGAAAGCGGTGGATCCCACCATGAGCCGCGGCAGGCGCACACGGGGTCCGTGCAGGGCGGAAGGCAGGGGGGCGGGCTCATCGGCCGATCCCCAGAAGACGCCGGCCCATATCTTGGTCATGGAGAAGAGCGTGAGGAGGCTCACCAGCAGGGAGACCGCCACCGTGAGATAGGCTCCCACCTCGAGACCGCTCTGTACCAGGGTGAGCTTGGCGACGAAGCCCGACAGGGGCGGGATTCCTGCCAGGCTGAGGGCGGGGAGGAGGAACAGGACGGCCAGCAGGGGGCTGGAGTGCAGCATCCCCCCCAGGCGGCGGAGGGCTCCCGTCCCGGTCCGCTCCTCGATGAGGCCCCCCACCAGGAACAGGGTGGTCTTGATGATGATGTGGTGGACCACGTAGAAGACGGTGGCCGCGATCCCGGCGGCGGTGAACAGGCCCAGGCCGAAGATCATGTACCCGATCTGGCTGACGATGTGGAAGCTGAGGATCCGCTTCACATCGTCCTGGGCGATCGCCCCCAGGACGCCCACGATCATGGTGAGACCTGCCACTGCCAGCAACAGGGTGGAGCGCTCTTCCCCGCCGAAGAGCAGGGTCTGGGAACGGACGATGGCGTATACGCCCACCTTGGTGAGGAGGCCGGCGAAGAGGGCGGTGATGGGGGCGGCCGCGGCGGGATAGGAATCCGGGAGCCAGAAGAAGAGCGGGAACACGGCGGCCTTTATGCCGAACACGACCAGGAACAGGACTCCCAGGGCGGAGCGAAGGCCGGGGTCCACGTCGGCCAGCTTCACGGCGAGGTCGGCCATGTTGACGGTGCCCGTGGCCGCATAGACCAGGCCCACTCCGGTGATGAAGAGAGTCGAGGCCAGGAGGCTTATGACCACATAGGTCGTGCCGTGCCTCACCTGGGCCCGGGAGCCTCCCAGCGTGATCAGGACGTAGCTGGCGACCAGGGTCACTTCGAAGGCCACGAACAGGTTGAACAGGTCCCCGGTGACGAACGAGGCCGAGACTCCCGCCGCCAGCACCAGGTACACGGGGTGGAAGAAGACGGCTGTGTCGTCGGTCCTGGGGCTCCCGATGGCATAGACGAGGACCGCCAGCAGCATCAAGGCGGAGATGGCGAGCATGATGGCCGCGAACAGGTCCACCACCATGGTGATCCCCAGGGGCGCCACCCACTCCCCCAGCTGAACGGCCACCGCCTCCCCGTTCCGGAGCTCCACCAGGAGAATGAGGGAGACCACGAGGGTCGCCGTCAGGGCCACCACCCCCAGCACCCGACGGAGGCGGGTGAACCGCCCCAGGGCCATCGACAGCGCCGCCGAGGCGAGCGGGATGACCACCGGCAGCGGGACGAGGACCTCCATCACTCCGCCTCCTGTGACTGGCGGGCGGCGGCCTCGGCTATGCGGCGGTCCTCCACGTCGTCCTCCACCTCGTCGGAGCGGGTGAGCAGCCAGCTCCGGTAGGAGAGGGCGAGCAGGAAGGCGCTCACTCCGAACGTGATCACGATGGCGGTCAGGGCCAGGGCCTGGGGGAGGGGGTCGGCGGCCGGCCCGTCACCCACCCCCACCAGAGGAGGGCGTCCGGCGCGGCCCCCGGCCAGCAGCAGGAGAAGGTTGGCTCCGTGCCCGAGCACTGCCAGACCCACCACGATCCGGCTGAGATTCCGCTGGAGGAGGAGGTAGGTCCCCGTGCCGTAGAGAACGGCCACCGTGATCGCCAGCGCCACGACGATCATTCCGGCTCCTCGTCCGAGCCGAGTGCCTGGATGAGGGCAGCGGCCAGCCCCACCACCACCAGGAAGACCCCGATGTCGAAGGGGAGAGCCGAGGTGGCGTGGATCTCGCCCAGGAGGGGCAGCTCGAGGTCTACCTTCACGCTGGTCAGGAACGACTCACCCCAGACCCAGCCGCCCACGCCCGTGGCGATCGCCAGGGACAGCCCCAGACCCATGATCAGGTTGGGCGATCCCGGGAGGGCGGCTTCGATACCGGGGCGCCCCAGTGCGATGAACCGCAGGACGATCGTTATCCCGGCCACCAGACCGGCCACGAAACCTCCCCCGGGGGCGTTGTGGCCCGTGAAGAGGAGGAAGAGGGAGAACACCAGGGCGGTCCTCACCACCAGGTCCAGCACGTAGTCGAGGATGAGAGAGCGATTGATCAAGCCGACTCCTCCTCTTCCTTCCCCGTCTCCTCCAGGACGGGCGGCACCTGCTCGGATTGCCGGCCCGCCCGGATCAGGCCCACCGCCCCGATCGCCGCCACGGTGAGGACTGTGATCTCACCCAGGGTGTCGAAGGCGCGGAAGTCCGTGAGGATCACGTTCACCACGTTGCGCCCTCCGCCCTCCGGCTCGGCCCGGGTGAGGAACTCTCCCACCAGGGGTGCCGCCTGCCGTCCGGCCGCCGCCCACAGGGTGAAGGCACCTGCGGCCAGCCCCACCAGGACCGACACCGCCACCCGGCTCATCCGGCGGAGACGCCACTCCACGTTCTCGAAATGGGAGGGGAGATGGTGTAGCACCAGCACGAACAGGCCCAGTGTCAGCGTCTCGATCAGGAGCTGGGTGAGGGCCAGGTCGGGCGCTCCCTGGATGACGAACAGGACGGCCACCCCGTAACCCACCCCTCCCAGGAAGAGGACCGCCGCCAGGCGTCGCCTCACCGTCATCGTCCCGAAGGCGGCCACCATCACCAACAGGGCGGTACCCAGCTGCACGGGGGACTCGGCCAGTATGAGCCGGTCCGGGGTGGTCCAGTGGCGGACCAGCACGACCCCGGGGGCGACCACGGCGGTGGTGATGATCACTCCCAGGTAGATCGGGAGGGAGCCGTTCTGGAGGATACCCGTGAGCCGGTCGGCCAAGCGGTTGAGCGACGTGAGTGACGAGCCGTACACCCGGGCTGCGTCGGGGAGCCGGGCGGTGAGACGGTGGAGGCCGGCCAGGGGCCGTCGCCAGATGATCCACCCTCCCGCCAGGGCCAGGGCCGACAGGAGGAGGGGCAGACCCAGTCCGTGCCACAGGGCCAGGTGCTCCTCGCCGGCGGAGGCGGCCACCGACTCTGCTGCTCCCCCCACCAGGGTATCCGCCAGGGCGGGGAACACTCCTGCCGCCAGCGTGAGCGCTGCCAGCAGGGCGGGGGGCAGGAGGAAGGCCCACCCCGGGGGTGTGGCATCTGCTCCGATGATGCCGTCGTCGGGCGCCTCCGACGCCCGTGTCCCGAAGCCTCCCGACAGGAAGCGGAGGCCGTAGGCGGCGGTGAAGGCCGAGCCGATCACGATCCCGGCGGTGGCGAGGGCCGAGTTGTGGATGATCGCCTCCAGGGCGGCTTCCTTGCTCACGAAGCCCAGGAGGGGCGGGATCCCCGCCATGGACGCGGCGGTGACGGCCGCCACACCCAGGGTGGCGGGCATGCGCCGCCCTACCCCCGACAGGCGGCGGATGTCGCGGGTGTGAGTCTGGTGGTCCACGATGCCGGCCACCATGAAGAGGGCGGCCTTGAACACGGCGTGGGCGAGGATCATGGCCATCCCGGCGAAGGCGAGGTCGGGCTGGCCGAAGCCGACCAGCACCATGATGAAGCCGAGCTGGGATACCGTGCCCTGGGCCAGTATCAGCTTGAGGTCGTGCTGGGTGAGCGCCCGCCAACCGCCCACGAGCATGGTCACCAGCCCCACCGTCACCACCACCGGGCGCCACCACCCGAACACGCCGGCGAATACCGGAGCCAGGCGGGCCACCAGATAGATCCCCGCCTTGACCATGGTGGCGCTGTGCAGGTAGGCGCTGACCGGGGTGGGGGCGGTCATGGCACCCGGCAGCCAGAAGTGGAAGGGGAACTGGGCCGACTTGGTGAACGCCCCCGCCAGGATCAGGGCCAGGCCCACCCCGGCCAGAGGGCCCGAGGGCGGGGCGGCCAGCACCTCCGAGAGGGCGTAGGTGCCGGCTGCTTGTGCCACCAGCACGATCCCGGCCAGCATCGCCAACCCACCGCTGGCCGTGACCAGCAGGGCCTGCAGGGCGCCCGAGCGGGCCACCGCGCTGTCGTCCTGGAACCCGATCAGCAGGTAGGAGGTGATCGACGTCAGCTCCCAGAAGACGAACAGGACCAGGAGGTTGTCGGCCACCACCAGCCCGAACATCGAACCGGCGAAGCCCACCAGGTAGGCGGCGAAGCGACCCAGGTCGTCGCGGGGGGAGAAGTAGCGCCAGGCGTAGACGAAGATCAGGACGCCGATCCCGCCCACGAGGGCCACCATGAGCCTTCCCAGGCCATCCAGGCGGAAGGTGATGGCCAGGTCCAGGGCGGGAACCCAGTGCAGGGTCTCGCTCACCACCCCCCGGCGGGCCTCCGCAAGCAGCCACAGGACCGAGGCGGCCGGGCCCACCGCCCCCAGCAGCATCACCCGCCGCCCCATCCGCCGCCCCAGGGCGGCGGTAGCCGCCACGATCACGGCATGAATCAGGAGAACGGCGATCACTGGTACGACACAACTGGTTGCGCGGCCGGGCTGTGGGGCGTCACCGGAGTCTCCTATCCGCCGACCAGGCTTCCCGGCACACCACTCTGACGGCGGGGATGCTAGCCATCACCGCCGTTCCGGCCGGAAGCGGGAGCCGAGCGGTCACAGGCCGGTCATCGTGTCATCGATGAGATGGTCCACCACCCGCTCCAGGGCCTCGCGCCGGGAGGCGCCTGCCTCCAGGGAGGCGTGGTAGACCGAGAGCTGACGGTGGGCGCTGGTGCCCTCCTTGGCGATGGAGCGGATATGGGCGACCTCGTCGGTGATCTGCAGGCGGCGGGCGTCGACCTCGGTGAGGGCGATCAACTCCTCCACCAGGTCGCGGAACTCAACCAGCGCCCCTCTCCCGTAGTCCATCAGGCTCCCCTGCACTCCGTAGCGCTGCGCCCTCCACATGTTCTCGGAGATCAGCATCGGGGCGTAGGTGCGCCAGCGCAGGTTCTCGGTGCGAAGCCGAAAGAGCATCTCCAGGAGCGCTACGTAGAGGGCCGCCACGGCCACGGCGTCCACCAGCCGCGTGCACATGTCTGCCGCCCGCATCTCCACGGTCGGGTACTTGTCCGAGGGCCGGACATCCCACCACAGGTTGGAGGCGTCGTCGATGATCCCCGCGTTCACCAGCACACGCACATGGCGCTGGTACTCCGACCAGGAGCTGAACTCCTCGGGTATCCCGGTTCGGGGCATGGTCTGGAACACGGAGAGCCGATAGCACTTCAGCCCGGTCTCCCGTCCCGTCCAGAAAGGGGAGGAGGTGGAGAGGGCGAGGATATGGGGCAGGAAGTACCGCACCTGGTTCATCAGGTCGATACGCAGGTCCGGGTCGTCGATGCCCACATGCACATGCATCCCGCAGATCACCAGGCGCCGGGCCACCTGCTGGAAGTCGGTGGCCATCTGGCTGTAGCGGGCGTCGTCGGTGTGCTGCAGGTCCCACCACTGGGCAAAGGGGTGGGTGGAGGAGGCCAGGATGGCCGCCCCGTACTCCGTCACCACCGATGACAGGTCCCGACGGAGACGGGCCAGGTCGCGGTGGGCGTCCTGGAGGGTGTCGCTCTTGTGAGTCCCCACCTCGATCTGGGCCCGCAGGAACTCCGGGCCGACCTGAGGTCCCAGCACCTCCCGCAGACCCTCCCACATGGCCGGATCCGGCTTCGCCACCAGGTTGCGGGTTTCCCGGTCCACCAGGAGGTACTCCTCCTCGATCCCGATCGTGAACGGTGGACGAGTCACAGACATGCGGTGGCCCCACCCTACCGGGCGGAGAGGTGTGCCCTGCGTCGTTCCTCCACGGCTTCCCGCACCCAGCAATCGGCCAGGTGGTCGTTGACCAACCCCATCGCCTGCATGAAGGCGTACACGGTGGTCGGGCCCACGAAGGTCCATCCCCGCTTCTTCAGGTCGCGAGCCAGCGCCGTCGAGGCCGGGGTGGTGGCGGGGATCTCCCGGGGAGGCTCACCGGACGCCTGGGCATGGCGCCAGAAGTAGGCGGCCAGGGAGCCCTCCTCGCCGATCAGCTCCAGCGCCCGGGCGGCGTTGTTCATGACCGACCGGATCTTCCCCTCGTGGCGGACGATCCCCGGGTTCGCCAAGAGCAGGTCCACCTCGGCTCCACCGAAGCGGGCCACGGCCGCCGGATCGAAGCCGGCGAAGGCGGCTCGGAATGCCTCCCGCTTGCGGAGGATGGTCAGCCAGGAGAGGCCTGCCTGGAACCCCTCCAGGCACAGCTTCTCGAACAGCCTCCTGTCGTCGGTGACCGGGAAACCCCATTCGCTGTCGTGGTAGTCGCGATAGATCTCCGGTTCGGTCCCCCACCAGCAGCGGTTCCGCCCGTCCTCTCCTCGCTCGATGCGGTTCATATCGGTGAGTATGGCCCTTGTTGTCCGAATGTTTAGACCCGTAGGGCGGGTTCGTGCGTACGGTGTGATGAGACATGATTCCACGCAACCGTGCCGCCGCGGCGGGCGGCCTGGCCGCCGCATTCTCCCTGGCAGTCTCCGAGCTGGTGGCCGGTGTGGTGGGTGCCGTCCCCTCCCTGGTCGAGGAAGTGGGGGACGTCGTCATCGACAACGTGCCCACTCCCGTCAAGGACTGGGCCATCTCCGTCTTCGGCATCTACGACAAGCCCGCTCTCATCGTGGGAGTGGTCGTGGTGTCGGTGCTCCTGGGAGGCGCCGTGGGAGCACTGGCGCGTACCCGAGTGTGGGTGGCGGTGGCGGCCTTCGCGGCCTTCGGTGCCGCCGGGACCCTGGCGGCGGTGGTGGAGGGCGAGCCGGCCGACGCGGCCCTGCTGGGAGCGGGAGCCGCCGTCCTGGCCGGCCTCTCCAGCCTGGTGTGGCTCTACCGTCGCATCGAGAGAGACGCCGCCGGCCAGGCCGGGGAGCAACCCCCCGACGCCGGCCGGCGGGCCTTCATCACCGGAGCCGGGGCTCTGGTGGCGGTGGCTGCCCTCTCGGCCGGGGCAGGGCGGATCCTCCTGGATCGGACACGTCGCATGCTGGCGGGACGGGAGACCGTGGTGCTTCCCTCTCCCTCTCAGACCGTGGCCGCTCCCGCCGAAGGCGCCTCCTTCTCCGTGGAGGGTCTATCGCCGCTGGTCACTCCCAATGCCGACTTCTACCGCATCGATACCGCCCTCTCGGTTCCCCAGGTGGATCTGGCCGACTGGACGCTCCGCGTGCACGGGATGGTGGATCGCCCTTACGAGATCGATTTCGATCGGCTCCTGGACATGGAGATGGTGGAGCGCTACATCACCCTCTCGTGCGTGTCCAACCAGGTCGGTGGGGAGCTGGTCGACAACGCCAGGTGGCTGGGAGTGCCACTGGCCGATGTGCTTCGGCGGGCGGGCGTGCAGGAGGGGGCCACCCAGGTGGTGGGACGCTCGGTGGACGATTTCACCGTGGGGTTCCCCATCGAGGTGGTCTTCGACGGCCGGGATGCACTGCTGGCCGTGGGGATGAACGGCGAGCCGCTCCCGTTCGAGCACGGCTTCCCGGCCAGGCTGGTGG
>JBKHJQ010000046.1:0-10694 GCA_046538055.1 Actinomycetota bacterium | reverse complement strand
GGCGGACACCACCCTGGGATGGCGGCTCGTCAACCCCAGGATGCGAAGGCTGCACGGCTGCCTTTCGATGGGAGAGACGGCCGAGGAGGTGGCTGATCGCTGGAAGATCGACCGGGAGAGCCAGGACGAGTTCGCTCTCGGGTCGCATCGTCGGGCCGTGGCGGCAGCCCAAGCCGGCCGCTTCGATGACGAGATCGTCCCCCTGGAGGTGGCGACCGACCATCGCCGCCGAGCCACCACGACCGTGGAGCGGGACGAAGGCCCCCGGCCGGACACGTCGCCGGAGGCATTGGCCGCGCTGCGCCCGGTGTTCCGGGAGGGCGGTACGGTGACCGCCGGCAACTCCTCCCAGATGAACGACGGAGCGGCTGCCGTCCTCCTGGCCACCGAGGCGGGGCTGGCGGCCCACAACCTCACACCCATGGCCAGGATCGTGTCCTCTGCCGCAGCGGGTGTGCATCCCGACGTCATGGGGATCGGCCCCGTCCCTTCCTCCCTTCTCGCCCTGGAGCGGGCCGGCCTGGAAGTGGGCGACATGGGTCTCGTGGAGCTCAACGAGGCCTTCGCCGCCCAGTCCCTGGCCGTGATCGGGGAACTCGGCCTCGACCCGTCCCGGGTCAACGTCAACGGCGGCGCCATCGCCCTGGGCCACCCCCTGGGCGCCTCCGGCGCCAAGATCCTGACCACCCTGGTCCACGAGCTGCGCCGGCGGGGTGAGCGCTTCGGCCTCGCGACGATGTGCATCGGCGTGGGCCAGGGAGTGGCGGCGGTCGTCGAAGCCACATGAGCGAAGGCCCCCTGGAGGGGATCCGGGTCGTCGAGTTCGGGAACCTGATCGCTGCTCCCTACGCCGGGATGCTCCTCGCCGACCTGGGCGCAGAGGTCGTCAAGGTGGAGCCACCCGGCGGCGACCTCGGCCGGGGATTCGGCCCCCACATAGGCGGGGAGTCGGTGTTCTTCATGGCGGTGAACCGGGGAAAGCTCTCCGTGGCGGTGGATCCCAAGCACCCCAGAGCGCGCCCGTGGCTCGACCGGCTGGTCGCCGGCGCCGACGTGGTGCTCAGCAACCTCCGGGGCGGGGCGATGGAGAGGATGGGCTACGACGAGGCCTCGCTCCGCCGGGCCAACCCGGCCGTGGTATACGCGGTCGTCACCGCCTTCGGGCCGGAGGGCCCTCATGCCGGGCGGGCCGGCATCGACGTGGTCTTCCAGGCCGAATCGGGGATGGTCTCGGTCACCGGGCATCCCGGGGATCCCCCCCAGAAGACCGCCACCACCATCGGCGACTACGTGGCGGCCACCAACGCCGCCCTGGTCGTCTGCGCCGCCCTGGTGGAGAGGAACCGGACGGGACGGGGCCGGAGGGTGGATCTGAGCCTGCGGGACGGGCTCCTGGCGGTGCAGTCGGGATGGTGGGCCCTCTACTTCGCGGCAGGCCGGCAGCCGGAGAGAACCGGGACCGCCTCCCCCTACCTCGCCCCCAACCAGATCTTCGAGACAGCCGACGGGCACCTGGCCCTGGCGATCGTCTCCGACCGTCACTTCCGGATCCTCTGCGAGCACCTGCGCCGCCCCGACCTGGCGGAGCGATTCGGGGACAACCGGACGCGGATGCGGCACCGGGAGGAGCTGGCCGGCGAACTGGAGGAGGAGTTCCGCGCCTTCCCGGCCGCCGACTGGGTGGAGCGGCTGGGGGAGGCGGGCCTGCCCGTGGGCCGGGTCCTCGACTTCCCGGCGGTGGAGGACGACCCCCAGGTGGTGCACAACGAGATGATCCTGGAGATGGAGCACCCGGTGGCGGGAAAGGTGCGGTCGGTGGGCTCGCCTTTGCGGGTGGATGGTGTCCCCGCCCGGGCCGCCATCCCCTCCCCCACCCTGGGACAGCACACCCGCCCGATCCTGGAGTGCCTGGGGGCCTCCCCCCAGGAGATCGATCGGTTGGTGCAGGAGGGGGCGGTGATCGTATCGTGATGGGGGTGAGAATCGATGTCACTCCCGCCTTGAGGGAGGCTCTCTCCGAAGCCGACCTCCCCGACGGCGGGGCGGTGTTCGAGGCCACCTCCCAGGTGGCTTCCTGGAGGGAGGCGAGGGAGGTGCTTCTGGGGGCCTTCCGGATCAGCCAGGGCGCGGCCCGGGCGGAGGCCCCCATCGTGTACGTGGTGCATGGCCACGATCTGCTGGGTCGGCGGGGTGCGGCCTCCGCGGTGATGGCCACAGGCCTCCTCTCCGCCGCCCGGACGGCCGCCCTCGAGCTGAGCCGCAAGGGCGCACCGGTGAATGTGGTGGCGGTGGACGACGACACATCCCCATCCGTCGTGGCACGCTGGGTGACCAGGCTGACGGAGCGGGACGGCCCCACCGGGGAGCTGGTTCACCTCCACCCCGATCACATGGGGAAGGCCCTGCCATGACCTCACCGGGAGACCCGCCATGAGCGGAGCGGTGGTGGTGACGGGTGCCGCCCGGGGGATCGGACGCGCCATCGGGGAGCGCCTGATGGCAGATGGCCTGACGGTGGTGGGCGTGGACGTGGGTGACGGCCTGGCCGGCACGGACTTCGTGCCCGTCCAGGTCGACCTCACCACTCCGGACGCCGCCGGGGTGGTGTGGGAGGCGACGGCCCGCCTGGACGTCCCTCTCATGGGGCTCGTGAACAACGCCGGCATCACCCGGGACGCCCGCCTGGTGAACCTGACCGAGGAGGACGTGGCCAGGGTCCTGGACGTGAACCTGGGAGCGGCCTACCACCTGAGCGAGACTCTCGGCCCGCGCCTGAGCGAGGGAGGCTCCATCGTCAATCTGGCGTCCCGCGCCTACCTGGGGAACTTCGGCCAGTACAACTACTCCATGTCCAAGGGGGGAGTGGTGGGCCTGACGCGGGCATTCGCTCTGGAGCTTGCCCCCCGGGTCCGGGTCAACGCCATCGCTCCCGGCCTGATCGCCACGGAGATGTCGATGGCCATCCCCGACGAGATCCGCCAGAAGATGGTGGATGCCATACCCCTGGGCCGGATGGGGCAGCCCTCGGAGGTAGCCGAAATGGTGGCATGGCTGCTGAAGCCGGGCTATGTCACCGGCCACGTCTTCGTGGTCGGTGGGGGACGAAGCCTGGCCTGACGCTTTAGGCTCCCCCTGTGCTGATCCGGTCCCTCTACGAGCGCCTGCGGGACAGCCTCTTCGCATTGCCGGCCACCATCGTGGCGCTGCTCGGTCTCGCCTCGTGGGGTGCCCGCCGGGTCGACGCCTGGATACCCGACGATCTCCCCTGGCTGCTTCCCACCACCGTCGACTCCACCCGGGCCATCCTGTCCACGGTGGCCACCGCCACCATCACGGTGGCAGGCATCGTGTTCTCCATGACGGCGGTGGTCGTGCAGCTCGCCACCAGCCAGCTCTCCCCCCGGGTCACCCAGGGGTTCCTGCGCGATCCGTTCCAGCAGGCGACCATCGGGTTCACGGTCGGCACCTTCGTCTATTCGCTCCTCTCGCTCGCCAATGTGCAGGACAGCGACCGTCTCCCCTTCTCCAACCAGGACTTCACCGCCACCCTGGCGGTGATACTGGGAGTGACCTCGATGATCTTCATCGTCCTGTTCATCGACCGGACGATGCGGAACATGCGCATAGACACCGTGATCCGGCGGCTGGCCGACTCGGTGGAGAGCTCCTTTCGATCCCTGCCCCACCGCCGGCCGGCGGAGGACCCCGTCACCCCCATCCCGGAAGTGGAAGCGGGATCGGTCGTCCGGGTGCAGAGGACCGGTTGGGTGGCGGACGTGAACTGGGGCCGGGTCCTGGGCGCCATCCCCGACGAGACCCTGGTGCGCGTGGACCTGCGGGTGGGCGATTTCATCACCGAGGGCGAGATCGCGGCCCGCACGTGGCCGGAGGTGGACGCCAAGGCCCAGCACGAGATCGCCGCTGCCGTCACGGTCGCCCGCACCCGCTCTGTCGCCAACGACCCCGCCTACGGGATCCGCCAGATGGTGGACATCGGCCTCCGCGCCCTGTCCCCTTCCCTCAACGACCCCACCACCGGATCGGACCTGGTCCGGCACCTGGGCGGCCCGATGCAGGTGCTGCTGCTCCGGGACCTCCCCGGACGGGTGATCGCCGACGACGGAGGGAAGCGAATCTACCTCCCCCGGGCCATGACCTACTCGGACTACGTGCACGAGGCCTTCCGGGAGATCCGGCTCCACGCCGGCGGGCAGCCATACGTGCTCCACGCCCTGGTGGAGACCCTGGCCAGCCTCATCGCGGTGGTGGAGGCAGCCGAGCTGGAAGGGAGGACCGCCGCACTGGTCAAGGAGGCGGAGGAGACTCTGAAGCTGACGAGGGAGTCCGACATGCCCGACTTCGACAAGGCCCACGTCCTCGACTTCGCCCGCCGCCTGGGGCTGGAGGAAGCGGCTCAGTAGTAGTAGCGGCTGAGCATCTCCGCCACCATGGCCGGACGCTCCTCTCCCTCCCGCTCCATCGTGACCACTCTCTTCACCTGCAGGGCTCCCCCTTTCTCCTCGGCGGAGGCGAGCTCCACCCTCGCCCGGATGCGGCTCCCGGAGGGGACGGGGCCTGTGAACCTGACGCGGTCCAGCCCGTAGTTGACCGACATGACGGGATCCCCCACATCCAGAGCCACCTCCGCCAGGAGCTGCACCGTGAGCGAGAGGGTGAGGAAGCCGTGGGCGATGGTGGTGCCGAAGGGCCCCTGGGCGGCCCGTTCGGGATCGACATGGATCCACTGATGGTCGCCGGTGGCGTCGGCGAAGGCGTCGATGCGGTCCTGATCCACGGTGAGCCAGTCGCTCACCCCGATCTCGGTCCCCACCAGAGGCTGTAGTCGTTGGAGGGCGTCCTGCATCGGGCCGACTCTAGGGAGATGAGTCCAGACCCGGCCGCAGATGGAGGGCCGGGATCGGTCACCACATCGAGCCACCCGCCCACGGCTACTCTCGCCCGCATGCAGGTGTTGTCCACGACGATCGACGCCCGCTCCCAGGAGTACCGGGCCAACCGGGCCGCCATGCTGGAGCGGCTGGAGCAGTTCGAGCGGCTGCTGGAGGAGGCGAAGCAGGGGGGTGGCGACAAGTACATCGAGCGGCACCGGTCCCGGGGAAAGATGCTGGCCCGGGAGAGGATCGAGCTGCTCCTGGATCGGGATTCCCCGTTCCTGGAGCTGTCCACGCTGGCCGCCTGGGGGACCGACAAGCCCCTGGGAGCCAACGCGGTGACGGGGATCGGCGTGGTGAGCGGAGTGGAGTGCGTGATCTCTGCCCACGACCCCACCTCCCAGGCGGGGTCCTCCAACCGCTACTCCCTGCGCAAGACCCTGCGCGCCCAGGACATCGCCCGCCAGAACCGCCTCCCCCTCATCAACCTGGTGGAGTCGGGAGGGGCCGACCTCCCGGATCAGGCGGAGGTCTTCCTCACTGGGGGAAAGTGGTTCCGCAACCTCACCCAGCTGTCCGCTGCCGGCATCCCCACCGTGGCCCTGGTGTTCGGCAGCTCCACCGCCGGGGGAGCCTATGTCCCGGGGATGTGCGACTACGCGGTGATGGTCGACCGCCAGGCCAAGGTCTTCTTGGGTGGACCTCCGCTGGTGAAGATGGCGACCGGGGAGGAGTCCACGGACGAGGAGCTGGGCGGAGCCGAGATGCACTCGATGGTGTCGGGGCTGTCCGACTACTTCGCCCGGGACGAGCAGGAGGCGATCCGGATGGGGCGGGAGATCGTCGCCCACCTCAACTGGCGCAAGCAGGGGTACGGACCCACCATGCCCCCGGACGAGCCGGTCCACGACCCCGACGAGATCCTGGGTGTGATCCCTCCCGACCTGCGCATCCCCTTCGACCAGAGGGAGATCCTGGCCCGGGTCCTGGACGGCTCCCGGTTCGAGGAGTACAAGGCCCTCTACGGGACCTCCATGCTCACCGGTTGGGGCTCCATCCACGGATTCGGGGTGGGCATCGTGGCCAACCAGCAAGGCGTCATCTTCTCGGAGGAGGCCCAGAAGGTGACTGAGTTCATACAGCTCTGCAACCGATACGACCTCCCCATCATCTTCAGCCACAACACCACCGGCTACATGGTGGGCCGGGACTACGAGCAGAGAGGCATCATCAAGGACGGGGCCAAGATGGTCAACGCCGTCTCCAACTCGCAGGTCCCGCACATCGCCCTGATGACAGGCGTCTCCTACGGAGCGGGCAACTACGGGATGTCAGGCCGGAGCTACGACCCCCGCTTCGTCTTCGGCTACCCCAACCACAAGGTGGCGGTGATGGGCCCCAAGCAGCTGGCCGGCGTCATGTCCATCATCGCCCGGGCGGCGGCCGAGTCCCGGGGAGAGGAATTCGACGAGGAAGCCGACGCCGAACGTCGAGCATCCATCGAAGCTCAGATCGAGCACGAAGAGCAGGCCTACTTCTCCACCGCCCTCGTCCGCGACGACGGGCTCATCGATCCCCGAGACACGCGCACGGTGCTGGCCATCGCCCTCTCCGCCGTGCACTCCGCCCCGGTGAAGGGAACCTCCCGATTCGGCGTCTTCCGCATGTAAGAGACCGTTTTCGCGCATCAACTGCGGCCCATGGGCCGCAGTTGATGCGCGAGAGCGGACTGGTGGGGGGGTAGAGATGCCGCTGCCCGGGGCCGTCGCTCGGTTCAACCGCTACGTCACCAACCCCATCGCCCGCCGTGTGGCCGGATGGGCACCCGGGTTCTGCATCCTCGAGCACGTGGGCCGCCGCTCGGGAAGGCGCTACCGGATCCCGCTCAACCTGTGCCGGGCCGACGGCGGGTTCGTCTTCGCCCTCACCTACGGCCCGGACACGGACTGGGTGAAGAACGTGATGGCAGCCGGAGGGTGCTCTATCCGGCATCGGCGCCGCCACTACGGGTTGACTCGCCCCCGATTCCTACCCACCGAGGAGGGAATGTCGCACATGCCCCCACCCGTGCGCGCCATGCTGCGCCTGGTGGGGGTGACCGAGTTCCTCCGTATGGACTGCGCCTGATTGCGCCCCGGGAGGCATGAGGGTCAGCCCAGCAGCTCCCGGTACTTGCGGAAATGGGCCAGGCCCTCCACCTGACGGATGAAGCGGGGGCTGCGACGGAATCGCTCGCCGATCTCGTGATGGGACTCGCCCTGCGCCCGCAGCGCCAGCACCCGCCGTTCCATGGGGCTCAGCCCGTCGCCCTCCCGCGGCTCACTCAATCGGCGGGCCGGGAGGGTGGCCCATTCGGCGATCCTGGCCACCCGCTCGGGGCTCTTGCGCACCCGGCGTCCGATCTCCTCGTCGCTGAGTCCGTCCTCCCGCATCGCCAGGATTCGGTTCTCCAGGGGTCGAAGCTGCACCGTCACGATCTCTCTCTCCTCGCTTGGGACCTTAACCTATCGGACTCAGGTACCTACCTGTGGGAGATGCCGCAAACTAGCGTCAGACCGCCACCATGAGATCCCCTTCCCCGCTCCAGCGCCTGCTCGTGGCCAACCGCGGCGAGATCGCCCGGCGGATCTTTGCCACCTGCCGCCGGATGGGCATCGAGACGGTGGCCGTCTACTCGGATCCGGACCGGACCTCCCCATTCGTGCTGGAGTCCGACCAGGCCTTCTCCTTGGGCGGGGTGACTTCGGCAGAGTCCTACCTCTCGATCGAGGCGGTCCTGGAGGCGGCTCACCGCTCCGGGGCGGACGCGGTGCATCCCGGCTACGGATTCCTGGCGGAGAACGCCCGGTTCGCCCGGGCAGTGGAGGAGGCGGGCCTGATATGGGTGGGCCCGCCGCCCCAGGCGATGGAGACCATGGGGTCCAAGCTGGCGGCCAAGGCATTGATGGAGCGATGCGGAGTTCCCACCCTGGGTGGATCCGACCTGGGTGGGATGGACGACGAGCAGGTGAGCAAGGCGGCGGCGGGCCTCGGCTATCCGGTGCTCGTGAAGGCGTCGGCCGGGGGCGGCGGCAAGGGGATGCGGGTCGTCACCGATCCCTCCTCCATCGTCGAGGCGGTGGCAGCCGCCCGACGCGAGTCGGCCGGGGCATTCGGGGACGACACTGTGTTCGTGGAGCGGTACCTGGAGGCCCCCCGCCACATCGAGATCCAGGTCATGGCCGACCGGGAGGGCAGAACGGTGTCGCTCTTCGAAAGGGAATGCTCCATTCAACGCCGGCACCAGAAGATCATCGAGGAGACGCCCTCGGTGGCACTGGATGAGGAGACCCGGGTCCGGATGAGCGAAGCAGCCGTGGCCGCGGCCCGGGCCGTCGACTACGTGGGTGCGGGGACGGTGGAGTTCCTCTATCAGGACGGCGACTTCTACTTCCTGGAGATGAACACCCGCCTGCAGGTAGAGCATCCGGTGACGGAGATGATCACGGGCCTCGACCTGGTCCGGCTCCAGCTGCTGGTGGCCGCGGGCCACCGCCTCCCCCGGGAGGCGACCGAACCCACCCGGAGGGGACACGCGGTGGAGGCCCGCCTCTATGCCGAGGATCCCGCCGCCGGGTTCCTTCCCGTGACCGGGGAGATCCGGCGCGTCCGGTTTCCCCGCTTGGACAACCTCCGCGTCGACAGCGGCGTGGAGGACGGGTCGAGGATCAGCCCGCATTACGACCCCATGCTCGCCAAGGTGGTGGCGTGGGGACCCACCCGGGAAGAGGCGGTGCGGCTCCTGGCCCGCAGCCTGGAGAGCACCTCCATCCACGGGTCCACCACCAACCGCAACCTCCTCGTGCGGATCCTGCGTCATCCCGAGTTCCTGGCAGGGGACACCGACACCCATTTCCTCTCCCGGCACGACCCCGGCGAGCTTTCGGGCCCGCTGGCCGACGCCGCAGCGGAGCAGCGGGCCGCGGTGGCCGCTGCCCTGGCCTTCCAGGCCTCCCGACGCCGTCGGACGCCGGTGCTGGGCACCATCCCGTCCGGATGGAGGAATGTTCCGACCCAGATGCAGACGGTGTCGTTCCAGGGCGAGCACGGTGCCGTGGAGGTGAACTACCGATTCGGCCGGGACGGGCTGGAGGTGGCCGGCTACGGCGGGGTGCGTCTGGTGGATTGCCGACCCGAGCAGGTTGTGCTGGAACTCGACGGCCGGCTGGGCCGCTACGACGTCGCCCGCTACGACGATGTGGTGTTCGTGGATGGTCCCGGCGGGACCGTGCGCCTCACCGAGGACCCCCGGTTCCCCGCCCACACGGCCGGGGACGCTCCCGGTTCCCTCCATGCTCCGATGCCGGGGACGGTCATCGGGGTGGAGGTGGCGGAAGGCGACGCCATCCACGAGGGTCAGGTGCTGATCGTGATGGAGGCGATGAAGATGGAGCACGCACTGCGCGCCCCCCAGGACGGTGTGGTGGCAGAGGTCCGTGCAGCCGCCGGCGACCAGGTCTCCTCCGGGGAGGTGCTGGTAATCGTGGGGGACGCATGAACCTGCGCCTCGACGTCGAGGTCGTCAGCCTGGAGCCGACGCCGGCCGTGGTGGCCGGCCGCAAGGTCAGGGACTCCGGCCTGGATGCTGCCGTGGCCGACGGGATCCAGCGCGTGCGCCGGGCGGTGACAGCCGCCCGGGTCCCCACTTCCGGGCCGCCTTTCGTCCGCTTCCTGTCGTCCCGCTCCCCCTTCCGGCTGGAGATCGGACTCCCCCTGGACGGTCCGCATTCCATCCCCACCATGCGCGCCACTCTGCTGCCCGGAGGTGAGGCGGCCACCCTCTGGCATGGGGGACCCCACAGCCGCACGATCGAATCCCTGCATGAGCTGGAAGGCTGGGTGGAGGCCCACGGCGAGCCCGCCGCCGATCCCTGGCAGTGGTACTGGACCGAGCCCGACGCCCCCGAGCCCCAGATGCAGCTCGTCTGGCCCATGCGGCTGCGATGAACACGGACCGCCTGCAGCCGGTTTTCGACCGGGCGCCGTTCATCCGCCTGCTGGGATACCGCCTGGTGGGCTCGGGTGAGGGGTGGGTGGAGACCGAGCTGGACGTGGAGGAGCATCACCTGCAGCAACACGGCTACGTGCACGCCGGCGTGATCAGCACGATGGCGGATCACACGGCCGGTGGTGCCGCCTCCACCGTGATCGACCCCGGCCATTCCGTCCTGACCGCCCAGCTCTCGCTGCACCTCCTCCGGGCGGCACGGGGATCGACGCTGCGTTGCCGGGGTGAGGTGGTGAAACCGGGGAGAACGCTGGTCGTGACCCGTGCCGATGTCCACTGCGACGGGGTCCATGTGGGGCTCTTCCATGCCACGATGGCCGTGGTGGAAGGAGAGATCGGCTGATCGAAGGGCTGATCGGGGAATCAGGGGGCGGCCTCAGATGAGTCCTGCCGCCTCCGCCGCCTGGCGGTACCGGGCCGCCAGGCTGGTGAGCGTCTCGTGTGCGTTCAGGCCGCTCGGATTGGGGACCACCCACAATCCGGCCGATGCGATGGGTTCGGGCTGTTCCCCCATTCGCGCCTTGGGGCGGCGGAACGCGATCCGGTAGGCGGTCACACCCGCCACCGCCACGACCGCCGGCCGGATCTCCTCCACCAGGCCGACCAGCCGCTCGGCTCCCCCGACGAGCTCGGAGGGGTCGAGCTCGCTGGCGCGGGCGGTGGCTCGCGGCACGAGATTGGTGATCCCCAGCCCCCGGGCCATGAACCGGGTGCGCTGGGAGTCGGTCATCCCCACGTCGGGTTCCAGATCCCAG
>JBKHJQ010000045.1:0-10870 GCA_046538055.1 Actinomycetota bacterium | reverse complement strand
CCCCCCGGGTGGGCTTCCCGGCGGTGCTGGGGCTCGCCTCCGCCGCCGAGGTGGTGACGGATCTGTCCCGGCGCCTGGGTGCGGAGGTGTTCGAGATCCCCACCCTCCCGCCGTCCGTGCCGGGCCTGCGCCTGCAGTCCGTCCTGCGGCAGGCGATCATCGGGGCGGGCGGGCGGATCCTCGACAACATGGAGGTGGTGTCCCTCTCCCCCGCCGGGGACGACCGCATCGCAGCGGTCGCCGCCGCCGCCGCCCGCCGCCAGAGGTACGGAGCGAAGGCGGCGGTGCTGGCCACCGGCGGGATCCTGGGCGGGGGCGTCGTGGGCAGCCCGGACGGCAGACTCACCGAGGCGGTGGCGGGCCTGGAGGTGGCCGGGCCCACTTCCCGGAGCGGATGGTTCGACCGGGAGGTGGGAGAAACCTACCCCGTGTTCACCGCCGGGGTGAGGGCCGGTGGGGACCTGCGCCCCGGCGCGGCCCATCTGCCGGGGGTGTATGTGGCGGGCGGCCTCCTGGCAGGTGCGGACCCTCTCGGGGAGGGATCCCTGGAGGGTATCTCCCTCGCCACCGGCATCCGGGCGGGCCGGCTGGCGGCAGGGCGGGGAACATGATCCCGCCCGCCGCGCCCGGGACACCCCCGCCGGTGGAGGCGAGCCTCGACCACTGCATCAAGTGCAACATCTGCGTCACCGCCTGCCCGGTGGCGCCGGTGACCGACCTGTTCCCCGGGCCCAAGTACGAGGGCCCGCAGGCGGCTCGCTTCCGCCACGGCCGCCAGCCCAGCCCCGACCGCTCCGTCGACTACTGCTCGGGGTGCCGGATGTGCAACGAGGTGTGCCCCACCGGGGTGCGCATCGCCGAGATCAACGCCCGCGCCCGGGCCGGGATGGTCGCCGACGGGGCCTTCGGGTGGAGGACCCGGCTGCGCAACAACCTGCTGGCCCGCCCTCTCCTGTTGGCCGACCTGGGAGCGCCGGTGGCGCCTCTCGTGAATGCCCTGTTCGGGCTGGCACCCGCCCGCTGGGCGGCCGAGCGCCTCCTGGCCATCCACCGCCACGCCCCCCTCCCCCTCTACGACGGCGGCCCCCGCTTCCGGCGCTGGCTCCGTTCCCGCCCGCCGGAGCGGTCCACCGCCGGCACCGTGGTCTACTTCACGGGCTGTTCCACCGAGCACTACGAGACCCGGGTGGGACGGGCGGCGGTGCGACTCCTGGAGGCCCTCGGTTTCGAGGTGGTGGTGGCGGAGTCCCGCTGCTGCGGGCTGCCCCTCCTCTCCAACGGGGAGTTCCCCGCCGCCCGCCTCTATCACCGGGGCGTCGTCGATTCCCTGATCGAGCATGCCCGGGCCGGCCGTCCCATCGTGGGGACCTCCACCTCCTGCACCCTCACCCTCAAGGAGGAGGCGCCCGAGCTGCTGGACGCCTACGACCCCGACTCCCGCCGGGTGGCGACCGCCGTCTCCGACATCGGCGAGTTCCTCCTGGGGCTGGCCGCCGAGGGGAAGCTGGGACCGCTGCGGGAGATACCCCTGCGGCTCCCCTACCACCCCCCGTGCCAGTACCGGGCCCACCGGCTGGGGATCCCCTCGAGGGAGGTGATGGACCTGATCCCCGGCCTGGAGGTGACGGACAGCGGGGTGGGGTGCTGTGGCATCGCCGGGACCTACGGCTACAAGTCCGAGAAGTACCAGGTGGCCATGGACGTGGGGAGGCCCCTGTTCGAGTTCGTGCGGGAGGAGGGGGCGCCGGTGGTGGCGTGCGACTCGGAGACCTGCCGCTGGCAGATCACCCACGCCACCGGCGTCCCCGCCGTCCACCCGGTGGAGGTGGTGGCGGCCGCCCTGGGCGCGGAGGTGGAGGGCCCCCTGGCCGAGACCCTCCGACCCCTGTACTGAACCAGCGACGTCTCAGCCTCCCTGCACGTCCCGGCGGTTGAACCCGACGAAGGCGGCGGCACAGAGGCCGGCGGCCACGAGCGTCATCCACGCCAGCGGGGCCACCGCCAGGTCCCCGCCCGGCATGGGAGGTATATGGCTGAACGGCGAGAGGTCCAGGACCCATTCCGCCAGGCCCAAGGCCCTGCCCAGCAAGGTGAGAAGTCCCGCCGCGGCCAGCACCGTCCACGCCAGCCGCGACATCCATGCCACGTAGCCGAACAGGAAGAGGGAGAAGCCCACCATGAGCCAGGCTGCCGGCACCGACACCAGCGCCGCCCCCGCCAGGCGCACGGCCTGGGCGGGATCGCCCACCGTCGTCCCGTATCCCAGACCCGCCGCCGCCCCTCCCACCGCCAGATCCAGGACCGGGACCGCCAGCGCCACCCGGGCGTGGCTGGAGAGCCACCGGGCGCGGCTGACCGGCGTGGAGAGGATCGCCGCGGCCCGGTTCCCCAGCTCCTCCGCCCGCAGCAGCTGCACCGCCTGCAAGCCGTGGGTGGCGGCGACGATCCCGAACAGGGCGAGCATGGACGCCAGGAACGCGTCGGATACCGCTTCCAGCCCGCCCACCGCGGCCATGATGCGGGCCAGGGCGGGCGTCTCCAGCATCAGCTCCACGAAGCTCTCTGTCATCGCCCCGATGAACCCTCCCATCACCGCGAAGCCCACCAACCACGAGATGGCCGACCCCGACTGCAGGCGCAGCGCCAGCCCCGCCGCTCCCGACAGCGACCGACCCGCCCGGGCGGGGCCGGGCCGGGACGAGATGAGGCCCGCTCCCACGTCCCGGTGCATGGAGATGAACTGGGCGATCACGGCGAGGACGGTCGCCAACGCCACCAGAGCCACCAGGGCGCCCGGGCTCTCCTCGCCGAAGGGCCTCACCCGTTGGGCCAGGCCGATGGGTGAGATCCACGACAGCACCTCGGCTCCGGTCCCCACCCCGACGTCGCCCACCATCCGCAGGAAGAAGGCGGTCCCCACCGCCGTCATCGCCAGGCCGTTGGAGGTGGTGCTGCTCTCGGCCAGCTGGGCGGCGACGGCCGCCGCCGCGGCGAACACCCAGCCCACCGCCGCCATGGAGGCTCCCAGAGCGAGCGATCCGAGCGGCTCCAGCCCATAGCCGATCAGCCCGGCGGCGGTGACCGCCCCGATCAGGAGGTCGGCGACTCCCACCACCGCCAGCGCCGCCGCCAGGGGGGCGTGCCGGCCCAGGACCGTGGATGCGATCAGCTCCCGCCGCCCGGTCTGCTCCTCGGCCCGGGTGTGACGCACCACCGCCAGGGAACTGATGATCCCCACTCCCATAGCCAGGGGCACGGCGCTGCGCCAGGCGGTGAGGCCCCCCAGTGTGGGAGCGTGGACCTCCCCCAGGAAGGCCACGAAGGCCGGGTTGGACACCACCAGGGTGGCCGCCTCCCGGATCTGGGACTCGGTGGGGTACAGGCCGGCGAACCCGCCCGCCACTCCCACCGGCAGCAAACCCAGGATCAGACCCCAGACGGGGAGGACCACCCTCTCCCGGCGGACGATGAGCCGGATCAGTTCCCCCAGGCCGGCCAGCTCCCTCATGGGCCCTCGGGGTCCCGGTGTTGGCGGATGATCAGCTCCTCCAGAGTGGGGGACCTGGATGACGATATCCGCTCCCGGTGAGGATGGAAGGCAATGGATGCGTCCCCGCCGTGAGGACTTAGACTCCAGATCTCTTCAGACCCGCCGATGAAACAGACTTGACTGCTCCATCCCGTCTCGTGACAACCGCTTTGTCGTGGATCGGCTACATCGTGGCCTTCCCTCTTCTCCACACCACGGTGGTGAACGACATGGCGGCCGTGCTGCTCCTGGTTCCGCTTCTCACCACCGCCTGGAACCACGGCCGGCTGGGGGGTTGGGCGGCAACGGGTCTGGTGCTGCCCGTGCAGGTCACCCTGTTCCTCTTCGGCGACCACGAGCTGGGATGGGACATGGTGGCAGGGGTGGAGGGAGCCGTGGGCCTGAGCGGTCTCATGGCCACGGCGGTGGCGGCCGGCTACGTCACCGACCGGCTCCGGGGAGCGGAGGAGAACGTGGGAGCGACCAACCGCCTGGTGGCCACCGTCTCCCACGAAGTGCGCAACCCCCTCACGGGGGTGATCGGCCTCACCGACTCCCTCCTGGAGCAGTGGGACGAACTGGACCCCGCCGAGATACGGGAGCTGGTCTCGCTCATCGCCACCGAGGCGCATTCCATGGAGGCCATCGTGGAGGACCTGTTGGACTTCAGCCGCCTCAGCGCCGGTGCGATCCGCCTGGACCCGGCCGACGTGGACCTGGGGGAACTGGCCCGAGCCATCGAACCGGATGCGGAAGGTTCGGCGGTGGTGAGAGGGGACGAGGGCCGCATCGCCCAGATCATCCGCAACCTCACCAGCAACGCCTTCCACTACGGAGGCGACCACATGGAGGTGGAGATCGGAGCCGGAGCCAGCACGGGATGGCTGGAGGTGCGGGACGACGGTCCGGGGGTGGACGCCGAGGTGGCTCCCCGCATCTTCTCCCCCTTCGCCTCCGCCGGACGTCCCGGTTCCACCGGGCTGGGGCTGGCGGTCTCCCGGGAGCTGGCCCGGGCGATGGGAGGCGAGCTGCAGTACCTCCGCCGCGGGGGATGGACCGTCTTCCGTCTCGAGCTCCCCGCTCCGGTGAGGAGCCACTCCACCCCGGGCGGCGTGTCGGGCAGGTCCCCGTCCAAGCTCCCCCAGGGAAGACCCGGCAGGTAGCCCAAAACGGTCCTTTGGGGCGCTGGTTGGACCGTCAGTCCAGCCAGTCGAAGGTTCGGTGGACGGCCTTCTTCCACTGGGCGTACTCCTGCTCCCGTCGGTCCGGGTCCATCCCGGGGGTCCACTCGCGACCCTTTTTCCAGTTGGCCCGCAGATCGTCCTGCTCCGCCCAGAACCCGGTGGCCAGCCCGGCGGCGTAGGCCGCTCCCAACGAGGTGGTCTCGGCCACGGCCGGCCGGATGACCGGCACACCCAGGACGTCGGCCTGGAACTGCATGAGCAACTCGTTGACCACCATCCCCCCGTCCGCCTTCATCTGCTGGAGGTCGACGCCCGAGTCCTTGTTCATGGCGTCCAGCACCTCCCGGCTCTGCCAGGCGGTGGCCTCCAGCGCCGCCCGGGCGATGTGGCCCTTGTTGACGTAGCGGGTGAGACCGGCGATCAGGCCGCGGGCGTTGGACTTCCAGTAGGGAGCGAACAATCCCGAGAAGGCCGGCACGATGTAGACGCCGCCGTTGTCGTCCACGGTCCTGGCCAGGGCCTCCACCTCCGCCGAGGTCTGGATCATGCCCAGGTTGTCCCTCAGCCACTGCACCAGCGCCCCGGTGATGGCGATGGAGCCCTCCAGGGCGTAGACCGCGTCCCGGTCGCCGAGCTTGTAGCAGACGGTGGTGACCAGCCCGCTCTCGGAGGGGACCGCCTCCGTGCCGGTGTTGAGGAGCATGAAGTTCCCGGTGCCGTAGGTGTTCTTGGCGTCGCCCACCTCGAAGCACACCTGGCCGAAGGTGGCGGCCTGCTGGTCACCCAGATCCCCCGCCACCGGGATCCCGCCCAGGGCACCGGTCGCCTCCCCGTACACCTCCGCCGACGAGCGGATCTCGGGCAGCATGGAACGGGGTATCCCCATGGCCCCCAGGATCCCGTCGTCCCATTCCAGTGTCTGCAGGTCCATCAACTGGGTGCGGCTGGCGTTGGTGACGTCGGTGACATGGACGCCCCCGGCTGTGCCGCCGGTCAGGTTCCAGATCACCCAGGTGTCGATGTTGCCGAAGCAGAGGTCGCCCGCCTCCGCCCGCTCGGCCGCCCCCTCCACGTTCTCCAGGATCCAGCGGATCTTGGGTCCGGAGAAGTAGGTGGCGAGGGGAAGCCCGGTCTGGGCCCGGAAGCGGTCCTGTCCGCCCCGGCGGCCCAACTCCTCGATGATCCCGTCGGTGCGTGTGTCCTGCCAGACGATGGCGTTGTACACGGGCTCGCCGGTGTGGCGGTCCCACACCACCGCCGTCTCCCGCTGGTTGGTGATCCCCACAGCCGCGATGTCGGAGACGTCCACCCCGCTCCGGGAGAGGGCTCCTTCAATCACACGCTGGGTGCGGAACCAGATCTCTTCGGGGTCGTGCTCCACCCAGCCCGGCTGGGGGTATATCTGCTCGTGCTCGCGCTGGTCCACCGCCACCACCCCGCCTCCGCGGTCGAAGATCATGCAGCGGGTGCTGGTGGTTCCCTGGTCTATGGCTGCCACATACCGGGCCATCCCCCGACACTATCGGCCACCACCCTTCCTCCCCCCGTTTTCGGGTCAGGGGTTGCTTCCGTCCAGGCGCTGGAGGGCCAGTTCCACCACCTCCCGGTCCTCCAGCCGCCGAGCCCGGCGGGCCAGCTCCTCGTAGCCTCCGTCCCCCAGATCGGCCCGGAGTCGCTTGCCCAGCTCATCCAGGCGCTGGGCCTCCTCCCCGTAGGAAGGACGCTCCCTCTCCTCCACGGCCTCCAGCACCAGGGCCGCCCCCTCCCCGTCGCCCAGCCGCTCCAGGAGCAGCGCCAGGTTGCGCAGCGTCACCCACTGGTGGATCCAGTCGCCCACCTCCAGCCAGTGGGAGATGTTGGCGGCGAAGACGGCCCGGGCGTCCTCGGGATCTCCGTGGCGGGCCCGCAGCGTGGCGGCCGACAGGCCGGCCGCTCCCTCCACGAAGCGGTTGGCGGTCCGGCGGGCGGTGGTCACCGCCCGGTCCAGCAGGAGACCGGCCCGGGCCGGGTCGTGATCGAGGAGCATCTCGCCTTCGGCGTAGTCGATCCACGAGTCCACGGTCTCGCTTCCCACCTCCTCGTTGAGCCGGCGGGCGTCCTCCAGGCAGCGGGTGGCCTCATCCCGCCGGCCCGTGTAGATGAGGCCGATGGTCAGGTTCACCAGGGCAAGCGCCTCGTTGGCGGGTTCCCCCCGGGCACGCGCCACGGTCACCATCTCGTCTGCGAAGCGGAGCACCTCGTCCAGCCTCCCCCGGTAGGTGGCCACGTCGGCGGACACCTCCGCCACCCGGAGCAGGTCCTGGGGACGCCGGCCCGTCTTCCGGGCCCGTTCGCATATCTCCACCGCCTCGGCGATGTCCCCGGTCTGGACGGAGGCCAGGGCCGCCATCGCTCCCACGGTGGGAACAGCCGGATGATCGAGCTCCTCCACGGCGGGGAACACCCGCACCGCCCAGGCGGCGATATCGGCCCGGAGGCAGTGGTACACGATGGGGTAGAGGGCAGCGCAGGTCCGCGCCGCCACCTCCGGCCGGGAGTCGAGGGAACGGAACACCGCCGCCCGCAGCTCGCTCAGCTCCCCCAGCAGCCTCCTCCTGGCCTCCCCTTCCTCCCGGCCCACCAGGCCCGCCCCCACCTCCTCGGCCAGGGAGCTGTAGTAGTGAGCGTGGCGGGCGGCCATCTCCGGCTCGTCGCCCAGCCACCCCCGCACCACCCGCCGGACGGTGTCCAGCATGAGGTAGGCCACCCCGTCGTCGGAGTGCTCGACACTGAGGAGCGACCGGTCCACCAGCGATGAGAGGAGGGGCGCCACCTCCCCGGATGTGAGGGGAGGGTGACCGGCCACGTCCTCGGCGGCGGCCAGGCGGAACCGCCCGGCGAACACTGCGCTGCGTTCCAGCACCAGCCGCTCCTTCTCGTCCAGGAGGTCCACCGACCACTCCACCACCTTCTCCAGGGTGCGGTGGCGCTCGCCGCCCGTCCTGGGGCCGGGAGAGAGGACGGCCAGGCTGTCGTCGAGCCGCTCGGCCAGCTCGGTGACCCCCAGCGCCGGCACCCGGGCCGCGGCCATCTCCACGGCCAGCGGCAGCCCGTCCACCAGCCGGCAGATCCGCTCCACGGTCCCGGGGTCGAGCGACTCGGAAGGTGCCCCCGCCGACCGGGCACGCTCCATGAACAGCTCCACCGCCGCCCGCTGGGGATCCAGGGGACGCACCCGGAACACCCATTCGGCGGGGACGCCGAGCGGCCCGCGGCTGGTGGCCAGGATCACGACCTGCGGGCAGGCTCCGATGATCAGCTCCGCCATCCGGGCCGCCTCCGAGATGAGATGCTCGCAGTTGTCCAGGACCAGCACCATCTCCCGCCGGCGCAGGGACTCCACCAGTGTCTCCTCGATCCTTCCCGTCACCGGCGCCCCCACGGCCCGGGCCACCGCCGGCGCCACGGCGGCGGGGTCGTCGTGGTCGGCCAGCTCGCACCAGCGCGCCTCCGCCGGCATGCCGTCCGCCCGGGTCACGGCCCGGGCCAGGTTGGTCTTGCCGACTCCCCCCGGACCGATCAGGGTGACGAGCCGGTGGGTACGCACCAGCTCGGCCAGCTCAGACATCTCCTGGTCCCGTCCCACCAGAGGCGACGCCAGAAGAGGAGGAGCCACTCCCCGCCGCTCGGGCGCCGGCGGGGCGGCGGCCGGAGAGGGGACGGCACCGGCGAGAAGGCGGTCTTCCAGATCGGTGAGCGTCCCGGACGGCTCCAGGCCCACCTCGGCCAGGGTCTCCCGGGCCCGGCTCAGGGCCCGCACCGCCTCCGGCGTCCGCCCCGACTCGGCCAGGGCCCGGGCCAGGAGCTCCCAGCGGGTTTCCCGGAGCGGCTCCGCCTGGCACAGGGCCTCCGCCTCCGCCACCGCCCAGGCCGGGTCCGCGGAGATCGCCTCCTCCACCCGCCTCTCCTCCAGGGCCTGGCGGAGCTGGCTGAGGCGGATGGCCTCGGCCCGGAACGGCTCCCGGTCCGCCAGCTCCCCGAACGGCTCCCCCCTCCACAGCGCCAGCGCCTCCGCCGCCGGGGTCTGGGGGGAGCGGGCCAGCGCCTCGAAGGTCTCCAGGTCGGTGCTGGTGTCGGCCAGGAGGTAGCCGGGAGGGCGGGTCACCAGATGCTCGATCCCCACCACCTTGCGCAGCCGCGACACGAACACGTGCAGGCCGGAGCCGGCGCTGTCGGGAGGGTCCTCGCCCCAGATGAGGTCCACCAGGCGATCCCCCGACACGACCTCCCCCGGCCGCAGAGCCAGAGCGGCCAGGAGGGCCCGCTGGGCGGCGCTGCCGATGCTGTGGCGCCGGCCGTCCACCACCACCTCCACCGGACCCAGTAGTGACACCTCGAGCACAGACCTGATCGTAAGGCGTCGCTCCCGTCCCTGTGGCTGTCGTCTAGGCGGATGCAAGGCGCCGTTCAGGGGCGCGCAAGGCCCCGTCCGTAGCTTGCCGACCGACCGACGAGGAGAGCATGTCCGAGAAGCCGACCGACGGATGGGAACCGGGACTGTCGCCCAGCGACGGGGTCCTCCGTGCCTACACGGAGAACTACGCCGGGGAGATGGCGTCCTTCGCCGCCAGCACCGGCGGGCGGGTGCTCCGCACCGACCGCTACCTGCTGGCCGACCACGGCGCCCCCGCCGGGATCTTCAACTCCGCCGTGCTGCTCCGTCCCGCCCCCCACGACCTGGAGGACGTGGCGGCGGAGGTGACCGGCGAGTTCGGGACGGCAGGCGGGGGACGGGTCTATCTGTGGAGCCCGGTGCCCACCGTCGACCTGACCGGGGCGGGATGGCACCTGGAGGGCCATCCCACCTTCGCGGTGCGGCCTCCCGGAGGCCCTCTTCCCGGGCCCTCCCGGGTCCGGGTGGAGCGGGTGGCCGACCCCGCCCGCCTGGCGGAGTGGGAGGAGGTGGTGGTGAACGGCTTCCCGTTCGGAGACCTCCAGCCCTACCGCAAGGGCGCCCTGGTGGGGGAGGCGATCCTGGACGACGACCGGGCCCGGATGTGGGTGGCATACGACGGCGACCGCCCGGGCGCGGCGGCCGCCCTCCACCTGGAGGCGGGCATCGCGGGATTCGCCCTGGGTGCCACCCTGCCGGAATCCCGCCGCAAGGGCCTGTGGTACGCCCTAGTGCGGACCCGTCTCCTGGAGGAGCCGGAACTGGTGGCCGCCTCCGTGTTCAGCGACGACTCCCGACCGGGAGCCGAGGCGATCGGCTTTCTGCCCGTCAGCCGCTGGACGCTGTGGAGCCGCCTCCGGGGGCAGGCATGAACCTGTCGGTCCTGCACGCCATAGCCGAGGGCCTGCTCGCCGCCGGCGGCAGGCCGGAGAAGAAAGGAAAGAGGAGAACATGACCACGACGATCGACAGGAAGGACACCGCCGCCACCGAGGCCTTCGCCGACCAGGTGTTCGGCGGGGTGCTGCAGATGGCGACCTCGGTGTCCATATACATAGGAGAGAAGCTGGGCCTGTACCGGGCGCTGGCCGACCACGGCCCCCTCACCCGGGACGAGCTCACCCGCCACGCCCCCATCCACTGGCGCTACGCCCAGGAGTGGCTGGAGCAGCAGACGGTGGCGGGGATCCTCACCACCGACAACCCCGAGGCCGGCCCCGAGGCGAGGCGCTATTCCCTCCCCGGCCCCCAGGCGGAGGTGCTGTTGGACCGCGATAGCCTCTTCTACCTGGCCCCCTTCGTGCGCCTGGTCATGTCGGGCGCCACCGCCGTGCCCGCACTGCTGGAGGCGTACCGCACCGGGGGCGGGGTGAGCTGGGCGGAGCTGGGCGCCGACGCCCGCACCGGCCAGGGCGACATGAACCGGCCCTGGTACCTGCATGCCCTGGGAAGCGAGTGGTTCCCCAACGCACCCGAGGTGCATGAGGCCCTGACCCGGGGCGGACGGGTGGCCGACATCGCCTGCGGGGAGGGATGGTCGACCATCGGCATCGCCCTCGCATACCCGGACACGGAGGTGGACGGCTACGACGTGGACGGTCCGTCCATCGAGGCGGCCCGCCGCCACGCCGCCGAGATGGGCGTGTCCGACCGGGTTCGGTTCCATCACCTGGACGCGGCCGAGCTCACCCAGGAGGGCGTCTACGACGTGGTGGTCGGCTTCGAG
>JBKHJQ010000044.1:0-10914 GCA_046538055.1 Actinomycetota bacterium | reverse complement strand
GTCCTTGTCGGAGCGGAGCTGGTCGAGGAGCTCGTCGGAGTCGGCGCCCACCAGACCGCCCACCTGCTGGGCTATGTATACGGGCTCGGTGACGAGATCGGGCACGGCGTACACCGTCTCGGCCTCCACCGCCATCGCCAGGAGGTCCCCGTTGCGGTCGTAGATCCGCCCCCGCTCGGGGGCGAGGACGCGTTCCACCAGCCGCTGGTCCAGGCCCCGCTCCTGCAGCTCGGCGGCCTCCACCACCTGCACCTGGAGGAGTCGATATCCCATCCCCAGCCAGGCCAACAGCAGCCCCACGCCCAGGGCGGCCAGGCGGAGCCTATCCGGGGCGAACCGTCTGCCAGCTCGACGGGCCGCCACCTGTCACCTCCGGGCCGGCATCACGATGAGGGTCCAGTCGCGGGCTTCGCCGCAGCCACATACCCGGGATCGGTGATGCCGTCGTCACGGCCCACTCCCTCCACCAGCAGCTGGCGGCGCTCCTCCGGGATGACGAGACCCAGGTCCTCGGCGAGAGGAGCGATCCGGGCGGGGTTCTCCAGCTCGGCGATCTCGATGCGGAGCTGCTGGTTGAGAGCAGCCTCCTCGGCGAGGGCGGCGTTCAGCTCGGCCACTTCGAACGCGGTGCGATCCAGCGCCGTGCGTGATCCGACCAGAGCCAGGAAAGCCAGGATCGTGATGGCGGACAGCACTACCCACGGCGCCACCACCGGACGCCGCCCACTCCGACCGGGAATGACCCGAAGGCCGGGGGTGCGGGCGGGTGAGCGGAGAGGGCGGGCGGTCATGCCGCCGTCCTCTCCGTCACCTTCTCGATGGCGCGCATCCGGGCGGACCTGGCACGCGGGTTCCGAGCGACCTCATCGGGCGATGGGCGAACCGGGCGGCGGGTGAGGATCCGGACTTCGGCCGTCCGCCCACAGGCGCACACGGGCAGATCGGGTGGACACACACACCCCCGGGCCCCCTTCTCGAACCGGCGCTTGACGATCCGATCCTCCAGGGAGTGATAGGAGATGACGGCACAGCGGCCGCCTGTCGCCAGGACGTCCAGAGCCTGTTCCAGCCCCTCGGTCACGGCCTCCAGCTCACCGTTGACCGCAATGCGGATCGCCTGGAAGGTGCGACGGGCGGGATGGCCCCTCCGACGGAGCGCGGCGGGTGTTGCGGCCGCGATCACCTCCGCCAGTTCGCCGGTCGAGGAGATCGGCCGGGCGGCGACGATGGCCTGGGAGATGCGTCCCGCCAGCTTCTCCTCTCCGTAGCGGCGGATGACCGATGCGAGCCTGTCTCGGTCCCAGCGGTTGACGATGTCGTCGGCCGTCAGTTCGGCGTCCGGGCCCATCCGCATGTCGAGGGGCCCGTCGTGGCGATACGAGAACCCCCTTTCCCCCCTGTCGAACTGACGGGAGGAGACGCCCAGATCGAACAGGACCCCCACGGGCTCCCCCACCCCGGCTTCATCCAGCAGGCGGGAGAGGTGGGAGAAGTTCCCCTGCACCACCTGCAGGCGATCGTCCCCGATCCGAGCCGCGGCGGCGACTGCCTCCGGATCCCGGTCGATACCCAGGAAGCGAGTCTCGTCTCTCATCTCGTCCATCAGTCTCCTTGTATGCCCTCCCCCGCCGAAGGTGGCATCGACCACCACACCGGCGGGAAGAGGCTCGAACACCTCCACGACCTCGGAGGCCAAGACCGGCTCGTGATAGCTGGGCTGCTCCCGGTCGGATCCTGGTCCCTGGGTCATGGTCAGCCCCCCGGGCGCTGGCACCAATAGGAAGCGGGCGGAGTCAGGGGCCTTCCATTGGTTACCGGGGGGCTGACGATGATCCAGAGTCAGCCGTGCGACCTGTCCTCAGAAGCCGGGCACCTCCTCGCTCTCCTGATAGGCGGCATCGGCGGCCGCCTGCTCCTCCTCGAAGGCATCCACATCCCAGATCTCGATCCGGTCGTAGACGCCCACCACGGCCACCTCGTCCACGTCCTCCAGGCCGGCGTACTGGCGGAGCCGGGGCTTGAGCGAGACACGGCCCTGGGAGTCCATCTTCTGGAGGTCGGCACTTGCGAACTTGGCGCGGGCGTCGCGGCGGGCCTCCCGCAGGCGGGGACGCTCGGTCTCATCCCGGGCGATCTCTTGGAACTTGGACTGGGTGAACAGGACCAGGTTCCCGTCCGGTCCCTTGGTCACGACCACGGTGCCGCCCTCCTCCTTGATGACGGCGCGGAACGGGGCCGGCATGACGACCCGGCCCTTGTCGTCCAGGGTGTGGATGTAGTCCCCAAGGAACACTGTTGCTGCTCGTTCGCTCTCATCGTCCAGTTGCTCGTCGCTGACACTTCCATGTCAGTGCGCGCCACTATGCCCCACTTCGCCCCACTTTGTCAACCTTTTCACCCACATCCCTGCCGCGACGCCCCGTCGTCGGCTTCGACGAGACGCGCTTTGCCGGTACCGACTCGTGAGTGGTGGGTAGTGGGTCACGGCTCGCGTGGACGCGCCGTCTCCTGCTCACGACCCTCCGTCGACGCCAAGACCCCGCAACGATCTGGCCGCCCGACGGCGTTGGCGGAGCAGGTCGATACAGAAGAGAGCGGCAGGGCGCCAAGCGGTACCCAGGACTCGCTACTCAGAACTCGGTACCGGCTCGCCGCCAGCCGGTACGCCGGCCTAGACGGCCTGTTTGAGGTAGGGCTGCCAGGCCGGGTCGAGTGAGTAGCCGGCGCTGGCGTATATCCAGGCGTAGCGTCGAGGCGCCCGGGGACGGGCCCGGAGCACCAGGCCGGCCTCGGACGGAAGGCGGTTCCCCTTCCGCATGTTGCAGCTCCGGCAGCACGCCACCACGTTGTCCCAGGAGTGGTCGCCGCCCCGGGATCGGGGCAGGACGTGGTCGATGCTCTCGGCGGGTGCACCGCAGTACTGGCACCTGTGGGCGTCCCGCCCGAAGACCGCCCGCCGGGTCACGGGCACGCTGTGGCGATAGGGCACCTTCACATAGGAGGTGAGCTTCACCACGGAGGGGACCGCCACCAGGTCCCGCTCGGAGTGCCAGATCTCGTCCCGCTCCACTACGGAGATCGCCCGGCCCCTCATCACGAGCACGACTGCCCGTCGGGTCGGAACGACCGACAGGGGCTCGTATGTGGCGTTGAGGACCAGTGCCCTGACCATCGGCTACCAATTCTCGTCGGCAGCCGCAGCCTAACCTCGCTCAGTCGGGTTGGGCACGCTCTTCCAGGATCTGGGTGGTCACCTCCAGAAGAGCGGCCGGCCAGTTGCTGTCGATGACACTCACGGTGCTCACGCGGGGAGTCTCACCCTCGTTGCCGGCGATGACCGTCAGCACGCGCATGCCCTCGATGGCCGAGAGGTTGAGCCCGATCAACGAGATCGGCTCCCGTCCCGCCGCCTCCGCCGCCATGTCCAGCACTGCCTGGACGATGCCCCGGGCGGAACTGGGGACCTGGCGCCGCAGGGTGCGGTCCCCCCGGGCATAGACGACCTGGGTGGTGGATCGATCCCCGGCCGGAGTGATGGAGATCTCCACTCTCTCGCCCCCGGGCGTGAGCATCGTGGCGGCCGCCTTTCCCGAGGACACGACCCGGACCTGGGGGGCGACCATCTCCGACGGCGCCTCGTCCACGTCGATCACCTGATGGGTGGGAAGGGGGGACTCCGCCTGTCGCTGTCCCACGGCTGCTCCCACCGGGGCCGGGGAGCCCAGCCGCGAGCTCGTCACGCCTCCGGTGCCGTAGGCGACCAGCAGCCGGCGGACGTCGTCCAGCACGTGGACCTCGTCTGCACCCTCCGCCAGGCGGACGGTGATGCCGGCCAGGCCCTCCTCTCCCAGCTCCAGCTCTATGCTCTCCACTCCCTCGATGGACTCGAGGCGTGATTTCAACCCGGTCATCGACTTCTCCTCGCAGCCCGCAGCCTCTTGCGCCATTCCAGGAACCGGACGAGATCCTGGGGAGCGACCTCGGCGTCCGACCGGCCGTAGGCGGTCGCGATCCGCCAGCGGAGGAGATGCCGGGCGGGCAGGAGACCCCGGCGAACCCGGAAGGCCCACGCCGTGAGGACCGCCTCCCAGATCAGGGAAGGTCGCCCCATGAGACCAGCCCATTTCACCCTGCGCCTCCTTGCTGTACACCGCCACCCCTCGGCTTCACCCTAGCCTCGGATTGCTGTCTGTCGACGGTAAAGTCGTGAGACGCTCGTCCCAACGGGAGCACCACTTGTCAGGAACGGAAATCGACTGGTTCTCACAGCGATTCGAGGAGATAATCTCCAACGTCGACCGGGTCATCCAGGGGAAGCGCCACGTCCTCGCCCAGATCCTCTCCTGTCTCCTCGCCGAGGGCCACGCCATCGTGGAGGACGTGCCGGGGGTGGGCAAGACGCTCCTGGCCAAGTCGATGGCCCGGTCCATCGAATGCGACTTCTCCCGCATACAGTTCACTCCCGATCTCCTCCCCTCCGACGTCACCGGCGTCTCCGTCTGGGACCGACACAGCTCCGAATTCTCCTTCAAGCCGGGGCCGATCTTCTCCAACATCGTCATCGGGGACGAGATCAACCGGGCCAGCCCCAAGACCCAGGCGGCCATGCTGGAGGCCATGGAGGAGCGGCAGGTCACCAACGATGGCACCACCCGCCCCCTGGAGCCTCCCTTCATGGTGATCGCCACTCAGAACCCCCTGGAGCACGAGGGCACCTATCCCCTGCCGGAGGCCCAGCTCGACCGGTTCATGATGCGCGTCGAGCTGGGGTACCCCACCCATGACATGACCCTTCAGATCCTCGATACCCACGGCGTACGCTCCACCTACCTGGATCTCCTCCCCGTCGTCTCCGCCAAGGACGTGCTGTCGATGATCGATCTGGCCCGGACCGTGCATGTCGCTCCCAGCGTCAAGCGCTACATCGTGGATCTGGTGGAACAGACCAGGCACCACCCCGACGTGATGCTGGGGGCCTCCACCCGTGCGGCCCTGTTCCTGCAGCGGGTGTCACGGGTGTGGGCAGCGGCGGCGGGACGGGAATTCGTCCTGCCCGACGACGTCAAGGACCTGGCCGTACCCGTCCTGGGCCACAGGATGGCTCTCCGGCCCGAGGCGGTGATACGGGGCACCGAGATGCCCGAGCTCATCGACTCCATCCTGGGTGCCCTTCGGGTTCCCGGGACGGTGCGGGAGCAGACGGAGCGCTGATGCTCACCGAGCGAGGCTGGGCAGTCGCCGGAGCGGGAGTCGCCCTGGCGACGTTGTGGTACCTGTTCGGCGAGACCGAGCTGGGAGTGGCGGCCCTGCTGGCGCTGGGCGCCCTGACGGGCAGCATCCTCGTTCTCGGCGGCAAGCGGCCCTACCTCCAGGTCACGCGACGAACCTCGCCCGCCGGCATCCATGAAGGGAGCCACGCCTCCGTGATGTTGCGCCTCCAGAACCGGGGCGGCACCCTGCGCCACATCTCCGTCTCGGACGAGGTGGAGGGACTGGGCACTGCCGAGTTCGCCGCCGCCACCTTCGCCTCCGGGAGCGAGCTGCATGCCGTGTACCGCGTGCTGTGCCGTCCCCGGGGGATCTACACGATCGGGCCGGCGTCGGTGACGCTGCGGGATCCCCTGGGCCTGTCGTCGCGCTCGCACCGGGCGGGGAGGGCGGACACTCTCGTCGTCTATCCGAGGGTCGAGGACCTGAGCGGCCTTCCCGGGAGCCCCGGCCAGAACCTGTCGGTGGACTCCAGCCGGCCCCGCCACGGACAGAGAGGCGGAGAGGACTTCTACACCCTGCGCGAGTATCAACAGGGCGATGACTTCCGTCGTATCCACTGGCCATCCTCGGCCCGGGTGGACCGGCTCATGATCCGCCAGCTCGAGACCCCGTGGCAGTCGCGGTCCCTGGTCCTCTTCGACGTCAGAGCCGGTTCCTACACCGACGGGGAGGCGTTCGAGCTCGCCGTCTCCGGGGCTGCCTCCGTCACCCGCCACCTCATGGACCACTCATTCGACTCCGAGCTGTGGACAGGCGGGCCCACCGTTTCGGTGTCGGCTCGTGGCAGGGGATACGCCGTTGCCATGGAGCGCCTGGCGCGGGTGCAGCCGGAGGACCGCGTCGACCTGTCGGCGGTCGCCGCCGGGCTCCGCAACCGGGGAGGAGGAGGAATGCTCATCCTGGTCACGGGGAGGCCAGACGAGGACCTGCTGGGACTCACCCGTGTCCTGGGAGCCGAGTACCCCACCGCCGTTCTCCTCGCCACCCGGGGCGGACCGTACCTTCCCGCCTTCCAGGGAGCCGGCGTCACCACCGTCACACCAGAGAGCGAGCGAAGCTGGTCGTCCGCCTGGTCGGACGCGATGAGGACCTCATGGCACAGCGCCTCGGTTGGTTCGTAGGCCTGGGCGCCCTCGTCCTGGTCCTGATGCGGCTGGGCCGCGTCCTCGTGCCCGCCGTCGACACCCCCGACTGGCGTGTGATCGTGCCTGCCGCCCTTCTGGGGGGCGTGCTCGTGACCTGGGCAACTGCCCGCTTCACGGCTCTCAGGCAGCTCGCCGCCCACGGCGCCGGGCTGCTCATCGTCGTCGTGAGGGTCACCGCGCCCGAGACCCTCCTGTGGGGGATCATCCCCCGCTCCGAGACCTGGCCTGCCCTGGGCGAGCGCCTGGCCTACGCCTTGGACATCCTCCGATTCGGGTCGCCCCCGGTCCTGGCGGTGGCGGGTCTGGCCGCCCTGGCCGCCGCCGCCCTATGGGGGCTGGGCGCCGCCTGGGCGTGGGCGGTGGCGAGCGGCCGCACGTGGGTGGGCATCCTGCCGCCCCTGGGGTTCTATCTCTACATCTCGGTGGTCGACCGGTCTCCTTCCACGCTTCCCTGGAACCTGGCTCTGGCGGCTCTGGCCGCCCTCGGCCTCGTCGCCACATCCAATCTGGTCCCCGCCGGAGCGGGTCATCTCCGCTCCCCCGATCGGCGGGCCCAGCAGCGCTGGCAGGCCGGTCCGGGCAGCCGCCTCGCCTTCGCCGCCGCCACGATCGCTCTGGTGGGAACCTCGCTGCTGGCGGGGGTGGTCCCGGCCGGGGGTGCTCTCGATTGGCGGACCTCGGGCGGGGAGGGCACCGGGAGTGGCGAGGGAGGATTCTCGGCCAGCCGTTTCGTCGACCTCCGGCAGAGCCTCGTGTCGCTCAGCGACCAGGAGGTGTTCGCCGCCGTCGTGGAGCCGGATACCCCCCGCGGAACCTCCGCCTACTGGCGCCTGCTGACACTCGACGAGTACACCGGGGAGCAGTGGGCGGCGGGAGACCACGAGTTCGGCGACATTCCCTCCACGGAGCCGGACGGCCCTGAGAGCGACACCCAGACCATCGTCCAGACCATTCGCATCGACTCCCTGCGGGACGACCGCCTTCCCTCCCTCTACTCTCCGGAGAGCCTCCAGTCGAACGAGCCTGTGGTCCGCTCGGGTGCCTCCCTCGGAACGGACGGCAACCTGCGCATCCGCGCCCGCACGTTCGAGGGGATGACCTACCAGGTGCGATCCCAGGTCCCCCGCCTGGACGTGGACCGACTCGCCTCCCAGGAAGGCGAGCTCACGCCGCTGTTCGCCCAGGCGGCCGAGTCGGGCGACATCTCCGTCTCTCCCCGGGAAGGCTCCCCGGCGCCCCGCCCGGCCGGCATCGAGGAGTTCCTGGATCTGCCCGGCGGCCTCGACCCTGCCGTCGCCGAGCTGGCGTCGGAGATAACGTCCGGCGCCGGCTCCTCATTCGAGGCGGCACTCCTGTTGGAGGACTTCCTCCGGGGCTTCGACTACAGCACGGCCGTCTCCACCGGCCACTCCTCCCTCGACCTGGCGGCCTGGCTCACCGACCCCGAGAGCCCCAACTACCGGACCGGCTACTGCGAGCAGTTCGCCGCCGCCATGGGCCTCATGGGCAGGATGATGGGGCTCCCCACCCGGGTGGTCATCGGCTTCACTCCCGGGGAGGTTGTCGAGACCGATGACGGCCCGCTCCACGTGGTGCGGGAACGCAACGCCCACGCCTGGGTGGAGGTGTGGATCGACGGCCACGGGTGGGTCGGCTTCGACCCCACCCCCCGCTCGGATGGCGCCACCACACCGATGGCCGCCACCATCGGGTTCGACCCCGGAGGCCTCGACCTCCCCGGGTCGATCAGCAGCGCCGACCAGGTGCCGGACGAGGACGGCTTCGCCGAAGGCTTCCGGGACGTCCCCATCGCCGACGAGGGGACGGCGTCGACCGACGAGGGAGGCGGGCTCCTCCTTCCGCTCTCGATCCTGGCCGGGCTGGGCCTGGTGGTAGCCGCCCTCCCCGTGGGCAAGGCATTGCGTCGCAGGCGGAGGTATCGCCGGGCCATGGCCGGGGACGTCTCTGCGGTGTGGGACGAGATAACCGACCGGCTGGCCGACCTCGGTTCGGGACCCTCCCCCTCCCAGACCCCCCTCGAGTATGCCCGGACCACGGCCACAGAGCTTGAGCCCCTCGCCCGGGTCTACTCCGCCGCCGTGTACGGCGAATGGAGGGACGGCGACGCCGCGCCTCACATGGACCGGGCCGAGCAGTGGATCGAGGGCTCCTTCGACCGCAGGCGACGAACCCGGGCCGCCTTCAGCCTGCGGTCATTGCGCTAGTTCCGGCGCCAGTTCAGCCTCCGGCTCAGTAGGCGGCCTCGTCGCGGACGTCGTCCTCCACCCGGCGCAGCACCTCCAGGAACCTGTCACGGTCGAGTTCGAAGCAGGTCACGTCCTCCTCCACATCGCGGGCGATCTCGTCGATCGCCACGAAGAACGCGAGCTGGCCATGCCGGAGAGCGTCCAGCAACTCGCCGTCGTTGCTGGCCACGCTGAAGATGGAGGTGCCGTCGGTCACCAGCTTGACCGAGGCGAGATGATCGTCGAAGTCTGCTTCGCGCCTCAGGTACTCCCAGGCCCGCCGCACCCTCTGCAGCGACATCCCATTGTCCAGCAGGCTCCGCACCACCCGGAGCGCAACCAGGTCCCGGAACGAGTAGAGGCGTCGCACCCCCGGCCGGCCTCCTGTCGCCTGGACCGAGGGACTCACCAGCCCGACCCGGTCCCAGTATCGCAGTTGATGTGGCGTGCAGCTCGTCAGCTTGGATGCCTGGTCGGCGGTGAATGCCTGCTCCGACAAATGCTTCTCCCAACGTCTCGCGCCGGCGAGAAGACCGGCGAACTACCTCACACATGCTTCCGCCGCGAGACGACGGAAGGGACGCCACTCTAGCCGATCGGGGTCACCGTCGCCGGAAGGGGCCCCGCGGCCATATGGAGCTGTCGTCGGAGCCCGAATCGGAATCACCCAGGGACCAACCCCGCCGCCGAATCTCGTGAGCCAGGGCCGTGGCAGACACCACCATCACGGTGAAGCCCGCCAGGGCGACGATGGTCTGGCTGGTGAAGAAGGCCACGACGATGATGAGGCCACCGACGAGGCCCACCAGCGGCAGACGCAGCCCGATGCTCTTGGACCGGTCGATGCTCCGCACGGCCTCGACCAGGTCCGGATCGTCCTCGTAGAACTGCCGTTCTATCTCGGCCAGGATTCGTTGCTCTCGATCGTCGAGCGGCATCGCCTTCGTTCCCTCGCGGAGCGGAGCCATTCGGCGACTCCGCTTCGCCTCCAGTATAAGAGAGCAGCGTCAGATAGGTGAGCCCGTATCGGGGATATCGCGGCCCATTCCGGGGCCGGTCCGCCCGCCGGCCGGCCGGGTCCTCCCTCCGCCGCCTCGCTTCGGCCTCCTTCTTCCCGCTGGCTACGCTCACCACCGATGGCGACACGGGTCCATCTCGTCAGGCATGGCGAAGTCCACAATCCCGGACACGTGGTCTACGCCGGCCTCCCAGGCTTTTCCCTTTCCCGGGCCGGCACCGAGCAAGCGCGCGCCGTCGCCCGGTACCTGGGCCGCCAGCCGGTGGTGGCCGTGTGGGCCTCCCCCCTGGAGCGGGCCCTTCGGACCGCCGAGGCGGTGGCGGGCCGGCTGGGGATGGCGGTGCGAGTCGACCCCCGGCTGGCGGAGTGGCAGCTCATGGACCGCTGGGCGGGAGTGGCATGGGACGACCTGCCCGAGAAGCACCCGGGTGAGCTGGAAGCGTTTCTCGCCCACCCTGCCAGCCTGGAGTTCGCTCCGGAGTCGCTGGTGGAGCTGGGGGGACGGATGGCCGCCTCGATCCGTGAGCTGGAATCGGAGTACCCGCATGGAGACGTGGTGGTGGTATCTCACTCGGCGCCGCTCAGAGCCGCCACTCTGGTCGTCACCGGAGCGCCGCTGGACGACTTCTGGGACCACCGGCCCGGCCACGGCGCCGTCACCACCCTCCGGCCCGGCTCGACGTGGAAGGTTGAGACCATCTGGGAGCCCGATCAGACAGATCCCGACCCGACAGAGCCCGACCCGACATGAGGGCCGTCTCCGTGACCTCGGTGGGTCTCCTGCTGTCGGCGAGCCTGTGGACCGTCCTCCTGGCCGCCGACCCGCCCCGGGACGACCTGGCCGTGATCCTCATGAGCGCCTCGCTGTGGGCGACCACGGTCATCTCCCTCACCGGGATGCTGGTGGCACGCGCCCGGTGGGCCCGGCGGCTGGGAATCGTGGTCACAGGCGGACACGGGGCGGTGGCCATCCTCCTCACCCCCGGTCTGTGGTGGGGAGTGGGCATGATCCTGTCCGCGGCGACGGCTCTGGCCCTGAGCGGACCCTGGCTGGACGGATACATTCGCGGACGCCCCTCCGCCGCCGGGCCTCCCACCCGGGCGGTGCTGGTACCCCTCGTCCTGGCGGGTGTTCCCTTCGCCCTGGGATGGGCCGGTGCGGATAACGTGCCCGGGGCCGCCCTGGCGGCCAGTGCCTGGGTTGCGGCCTTCTGGTTCATCCGCACCCTCCCGG
>JBKHJQ010000043.1:0-10931 GCA_046538055.1 Actinomycetota bacterium | reverse complement strand
GGAGGGTTGGGTCACTCCCGGGTCCGGAGAGCCACCCACCTGAGGTTCGAAGGCCTGTAGCGTGGGCGGGAAAGGAGACAGGTGGGAGGATGGCAGCCGGATCACCCAGGATCGTGCGCATGGAATGGGGATCGATCGAGACGGAGGTCGGGCGGTTCCGGGACGCCAAGCTCTGGCCCGGCGGTGGGCGAGGCTGGGACTGGAGGGAGACGGGCACCCGTCACGACCCGGGGATCCTGGCGGCCGATGTGGAGGAGCTGATCGGACACGGCGCCCACAAGGTCATCCTGGGATGCGGTCAGCGGGGGAGGCTGGGGGTGGCGGAGGAGGCCGAAGCCGCCCTCCGGGCCGCGGGAGTCCCCTGGGAGATCTACGAAAGCGGCGAGGCGATCGAGCGCTACAACCGGGCTGCCGCCCGGGCCGAACCGGTCGGTGCCCTCATCCACACGACGTGCTGAGCCCCGGGAGGCTGGACAGCCCGGCGGCGGCGATCCCGGCCTGCCAGCCGGGGGCCCGGCCCCCGGCGGGTGGCAGGAGGGACCCCACCGGAATGCCACCGCGGGCCAGCAGCCAGGAGACCACCGAGTTGGAGTTCCACATCTCACCAGCCCCCAGCTGGTCCCGTCCCCAGACCAGGTTCGGTACCTCCTCCACCAGGCGGAGGATCTCTCTGGCCCGGCCCACCTCCCGGGTCACGAGCTGGGGGCCGCCTATCGCCCCCGAGGCATCGGGGAGGACTCCCTCTCGCCAGCGCCGCACCTCGTAGCGGAACATGCGGATTCTCCCCAAGACGGGGCTGATCACCGGTCCCTCCAGCACAACTCCCCGCGACGAGAAATCCGGGTCGGGGCTGGGCCACATGGTCTCCACCACGAAGCGCCCCTCCGGGACAAGCACCTGCAGGGCGGTGTGGTAGAGCGGACAGGGAGAGCGCTCCTGGCGGCGGGCCTTGCGGGCCTCGTAGATGCGCCCGCTCAGTCGAACCAGCCCGGATCCTCCCGCTCCCAGCGGGATCCAGAACAGCTGCACACCTCCCGAAGGATCGGTGATGGGACGTGCCACGAGCGTTGAGCCTTCCCGTTCCGGCCGAGCCCGGGAAGGGCCATATGGCTCTGTTCCGTACCGCCGTCGGAATCGCAAGATGGGCATGAATGGCCGACAGGCCGTTCGGAAGGAGGTGATCTGCGTGACGCTGCTCCAAGAGCGTCCCGTGAGGGAGCCCACACAGATGCCGACGAGGTCCCGGGTGGCCGAGGTGACCATCGGGATCATCGGGCTGGTAGCGGCGGCGGTGGGTGCGTGGATGTACTATGTGCCAACCGACTGGTTCCTGGGCGGGGTGGCCGAGGGCTGGTACCTGGGCATGTTCACAGGAGCCGGCCTCGTGCTGGCGGTGGCGTTCGGACTGGCGGCCTTTAGGGCCTACCGGGCCGAGCGGGCGTGGACGGCGGGAGCCGTGGTGAGCACCGTCCTGGGCATTGCCGCCCTGGCGGGAGCCGTGGCCTTCGGCATCATCTGGCTGATCTGAAGCATCGGGACGGGTGGGATGCATCTGCTCCGACCCGTCCCCCGACTCACCGGGAAGGCTCAGCCCGCCCCTTACAGTCTTTCCTTCATCCAGTTGAGGAACCCACCCTCGAGGAGGATCTCGGCCTCCCGCTCGGTGAGATCCTGCTGCACCGCCACCTCCACTCCCCTGTGGCGGACGACGGGAGCGTTCCCGGCGGAGAGTGCCTGGTGCAGGCCCTCGATCTCCACTACATCCCCTTCCGAGATCACAGGCACCGACTCCGGTTCCGCCCATGTGAGGGGCAGGACGCCGAAGTTGGGGAGGTTCTGGCGGTGGATCCGGGCGATGCTGGTCGCCAGCACCACCCGCAGCCCCAGAAAGCGCGGGGCGATGACGGCGTGCTCCCGACTGGAGCCCTGCCCGTAGTTGCGGCCGGCCACGACGACATGGCCGTCGCCCCTCACCTCCCCGGCTCGCCGAGGGTAGGAGTCGTCGACGACCTCGAAGCAGAAGCGGGCGATCTCGGGGATGTTGGAACGGAAGGGGAGGACGCGGACCCCCGCCGGAAGGATCTCGTCGGTGGAGATGTCGTCTCCCAGCGTGAGAAGGACCGGCAGCTCCAGGCGGTCGGGGAGAGGATCGAAGTCCGGCAAGGAGACGATGTTGGGCCCCTTGTCGAGTTCCACCCGCTGCGCCTGGCCAGGGGGAAGGGGCGGCTCCAGCATGTCCACGGCCTGAATGGGGCAAGCAGGATCGGTCACCGGGGGATACTCCATGGGGAGATCACGCGGGTCGGTTATCACCCCTGTCAGGGCGGAGGCGGCGGCCGTCTCCGGGCTGCACAGGAACACCGAGTCCTCCGGTGTCCCGGATCGGCTGGGGAAGTTGCGGGGGACTGTCCGCAGGCTGTTGCGACCGCTGGCGGGGGCCTGGCCCATGCCGATGCACCCGTTGCACCCGGCCTGATGGAGCCGGGCCCCTGCCTGCACCAGTGACAGGACGTGGCCGTCGGCGATCAGGTTCTCCAGGATCTGGCGGGAGGTGGGGTTGACGTCCAGAGAGACGCTGTCCGCCACCCGCCGACCCGACACCATCTCCGCCGCCACCGCGAAGTCCCGGTACCCGGGGTTGGCGGAGGAGCCTATGTAGGACTGGTAGATGGGCTCACCCGCCACCTCGGCCACGGGAACCACGTTGCCGGGACTGGAGGGAAGTGCGATGAGCGGTTCCAGGGAGGAGAGGTCGATCTCGTCCTCCAGGTCGTAGGCCGCCTCCGGGTCGGCTGTGAGCGGGATGTAGGTGTCCTCGCGTCCCTGGGAGGAGAGGAAGCTCCGCACCGCCTCGTCGGCGGGGAAGACGGTGGTGGTCGCCCCCAGTTCGGCTCCCATGTTGGCTATGACATGGCGATCCATGGCAGAGAGCGAGTCCAGCCCCGGACCGTGGTATTCGATGACCTTGCCCAGGCCCCCGTCCACCCCGTGGCGGCGCAGCATCTCCAGGATGACGTCCTTGGCGCTCACCCACTCCGGCAGGCTGCCCGTGAGGCGGACCCCCCAGATCCGCGGCATCCTCATCCAGAAGGGCTCGCCGGCCATCGCCATGGCCACGTCCAGGCCGCCGGCCCCCATGGCCAGCATCCCCAGCGAGCCGGCCGCGGGCGTGTGGGAATCGGATCCCAGCATGGTCCGGCCGGGCCGGCCGAAGCGCTCCATGTGCACGGGATGGCTGACGCCGTTGCCGGGCCGGCTGTACCAGATCCCCCAGCGGCGGCAGGCGCTCTGGAGGAACAGGTGATCGTCCGGGTTCCGGTTGTCCTCTTGGATCAGGTTGTGGTCCACGTACTGCGCCGAGACCTCCGTCCGCACACGATCCAGCCCGAGCGCCTCCAGCTCCAGCATCACCGCCGTTCCGGTGGCATCCTGGGTGAGGGTCTGATCGATGTCGATTGCGATGGCGGATCCCCGTTCCAAGGCCCCCTCCACGAGGTGCGACTCGATCAGCTTCTCTGTGACGGTGGGCATACGGATGGGCCTTCCGCGGCTGGCCTCCTCACCGACCCTAGGCCAGCACGTGTGGGAGCAGGAAAGATGGGGTTCTCCTCCGGAACGGTTAGGTTTCTGACCTGTGTTCCCCGCCGCTTCCTCCCCGTCGCGGCGCTGGGTGACTGCCGGCGCCGCGGTGGGTGCGCTGGCCGTCTCCAACGTCGCCACCAACCGCTGGCTGCCGCCCTCGGCGTATGTCCCGTGGAACCTCGCCGTGGCCGGGGGGATGATCGCCCTGGCCCGATCCGCCGGGCACAGCGGGGAAGCCATGGGATTCGATCGCTCCCGGCTGGGGGAGGCGGTCAAGCAGGGAGGAATGGGGGCGGCGGCGGTGGGAGCCGCCTATGGCGCGCTCATGAGGGGTGACGCCACCCGGCGGCTCCTGGCCGACCGACGGCTGAGCGCACTCAGCACCCGAGCCACGCTCTGGCATCTGCTGGTGCAGATCCCTCTGGGGACGGCGGTGGCGGAGGAGGTGGCCTTCCGGGGAGTGCTGCCGCTCCTCCTGCACAGCTCCCGCCACCCCAGATGGGTGGCGCCCTCGATGGCCTCCCTCCTGTTCGGGCTCTGGCACCTCCTGCCGGCCCGGGCGGGGGCAGCCGCCAACCACAACCCACCGGCACCGGCCATGGCCCTGACCGCCGGTGCCACCACCATCGCCGGGATGCTGCTCCATCGGTTGCGCATGGGTGCCGGCCACCTGGCCGCGCCCGTGGCGCTGCACGTCGCCACCAATGCAATCGGGCTGCTGGCGGTGCGGATGGCGGCGTCCCGCCGGTGAGGCGACCCACCTTCCTGGGGCTCGTCCTCGGGTTGGCCCTGCTGTGCGCCTCGTTCTCGCCCTCGCTCCTGCCCAGGCACTGGGTCTTCCAGGGCATCGTCAGCGGCCTCGTCCTGACCGCCGGATACGGCTTGGGGACGCTGGCCAGCCATCTGTGGCGGAGTCTCCCCACTCCCGAGCCATCACGGAGAGTCAAGCGGGTCGCCTGGCCGGTGCTGGCCGGCGCCGGGGCGGGAGGAGTGGCCGTCACCTGGTGGATGGGGGCGATGGCCCAGCTCCGCCTCCATCGAATGATGGGGATGGAGGCACCGCAGGTGTCCGCCTACCTGCTGTCGCTGCCTCTGGCCGCCATCATCGCCGTAGTCCTGGTGGTTCTCGGCCGGGGTATCCGCCTGTCTGCCCGCCGGATCGCCCGGATCCTGGGTCGCTGGCTGCCCCCGCGTGTGGCCGGGATCCTGGGAGGCCTGGTGGTGGGGGCCGTGCTCATCGGGCTGGCGGACGGGTTCATAGTGGATCGCTTCTTCGCGGCGGCCGACGAGACCTTCCGCGTCACCGACCGCGTCATACCCGACGACGCCACCCAGCCCGCATCCCCGCTCCGATCCGGCTCCCCTGCCTCATTGGTGGCGTGGGAGGATCTGGGCTCCAAGGGCAGGACGTTTGTCAGTGGCGCTCTCACCAGGGACGAGCTGGCCCGCTTCTCCGACACCGCTCAGGAGCCGATACGGGTATACGCCGGACTCGACACCGCGGAGACGATCCAGGGGAGGGTGGACGTGGCGCTGCGGGAGCTGGAGAGAACCGGTGCCTTCCAACGAGACGTCCTTTGTGTGATGACGGCGACCGGGACGGGATGGATCGACCCGCAGGCGGCGGCCGCCCTGGAGTACATCTGGGCCGGGGACAGCGCCTTGGTGTCGGTCCAGTACTCGTACCTGCCGAGCTGGATCTCGTTCCTGGTCGACTCGGTGCGTGCCCGCGAGGCGGGCGCGGAGCTCTTCAACCGGGTCTATGAGGAGTGGGCTTCACTCCCGGAGGGCACCCGGCCTCTTCTCCTCGTCTTCGGCGAGAGTCTGGGAGCGGACGGATCCGAAGCCGCCTTCAGCGGAGTGGCGGATCTCCGCAACCGCACCGATGGGGTGATGTGGGTGGGCCCTCCCAACTTCAGCCGCCTCTGGTCGCGTTTCGTGGACGATCGGAACCCGGGGAGCCTCGAGCGCCTGCCCAACTATCAGGACGGAGAGACCGTGCGGTTCGCCGGCTCCCTCGATGACCTCCAGGGCATGGAAGAGCCGTGGCCGCCACCGCGGGTTCTCTATCTCCAGCATGCCTCCGACCCGGTCGTGTGGTGGTCGCCGCGGTTGATACTGCGTCGTCCCGACTGGTTGACCGAGCCCGGAGCCGGGTACGTGCTGGAATCGGTTCGCTGGTATCCCCTGGTCACCTTCCTGCAGCTGACGGTCGACCTGGCCAACAGCATCCGGGTGCCTCCCGGTCACGGGCACAACTACGCCTCGCTCCTGGCGGACGGGTGGGCCGGCGTGGCGTCCCCTCCCGGATGGACGGCGGCAGACACCCGCCAACTCCGGCGCTTGCTGGTCGATCAGGCGGAATCCGAGCGTTCCTCGTGGTCGGGATGACGCCACCCTCCGATGACTAGTCCGTACGGTGATATGCGCAATGGACATATCCCCGGAGGCCGGGGGGACCGATACAGGGATCATGACCGCCATGAACGTACTGGAACGCACCCGGATTCGGCCGCTCCCCCGATGCGAGCGCTGTGGTGCCACCGCCTGGGCGTCCACTCCCGGGGGTGTCCGCTGCGAGGCGCACGCCACCGAGGAGCTGGAGCAGGCGATCGCCGACCACCGGGCGGATTGGATGCCACGGCGGCTGCGCCGCCGCCGCCTCTGACGTCTGGGGGCTCGGTCCGGATCGTGCGGCCCCGGACTAGCCGTCCGGATCCGCGCGCCGCACCGGCCCCGTCAGGCGGGGATCTCCCGTCCGGCCAGGTGACGGGTCAGCACCCCCCAGGTATGCGTCTCGGCCAGCTGGCGCTTCATGGCGATGAGGGTCCGGGCAAAGGTGGGGACGGCAGCATCGGGTGCCATGGGATTGGGCCTCATCACAGCCAGCACCGCGGGCGGGGGCCTGAGCACCAGGACCTCGGTGTGGGGCCAGGCCGACAGGACCGCCGCCTTCTCATCCCGAAGAGAGCGCCGTCCCACCCGATCCAGGAGCCGCTCGTGCGGCCAGGCCCCGCTGCGCCCTTCCTCTGCGGCCATGGGCGCGATGACCACGATCAAGTCCAGCGGATCGACGCTGCCCAGCACCAGATCGAGGTGGGTGCCCGACGCCACACCACCGTCCACGTAGGCCCGGCCGGAGATGACGTGGGGATGGAAGAGGAGGGGGATGGCCGAGCTGGCCGCCACGGCATCCGCCAGGGACGCCTCTGGAGCGCTGACGGATCCGAAGCCCGCCCGGCGCCGTCCCGACACGTCGTAGGCGGCGATGACCGTGGGACGCTCCGGCCAGGTATCGGCTCCGACACCGATCTGCTCACGCACCCAGCCGGCAATCCCGCGGGGCGAATAGCGAGCGGGGGAGCCCATGAGCGCGGTCACCCCCGGCTGACGAAGGGACGGGAGGACGCCGTTGCGAACCCACCGGCCGAGATGGAGCCCGGGAGCTGATACGAAGATCTGCCGGCGGATCCGCTCCGCCACCTGGTCGGGGTCCTCGTGAGGCAGGACGAGCGAATCCAGATCCAGCTTCCCGGAACGAACGAGAGACGCCACATACGCCCCGCCCGAGGTTCCCACCACCACATCGGACCGGCTCGCCTCCCAGTCACACGCCAGTTCCAGAGCCATAAGGCTGGCGATCTGGAACGCAGCTCCGGTGATGCCCCCGCCACCCAGGACGAGGCCGACTCGACTCATGATCACCCGAGGATAGAGGGACTTCCCTCGATGTCGGGTACGGTCCCCCCATGAGGATCCGCCCCCTCCGGCTACCCGAGGACCGGCAGCCCGTCCTGGAGTTCCTCCGGGGGAGACGCACGCAGCTGAGCGAGAACAAGCACGCGTTCCTGGAGCCCGGGGACGGTCGGAGAGGCGCCGGGATCCTGGCCGAATCCGGAGGATCGCCGGCCGGATACGCCGGCCTGGCCCCGGCATCCGCGCAAGCGGAGTGGGCCATGGAGCTGGTGGCCGACCGGGAGGCGGTCGATCCGCTGGCGGAGGCAGCGATGGAAGAGGCACTCCGCCGGGGGGCGAGGAGGCTGCGATGGTGGACATATGACGAGGCCTCGACCGGGTATCCCCGCCGGCACGGCTTCCGCCCGGAGAGGGAGCTGCTCCGGATGGGGCGAGCGCTGCCGGCGAACGAGGCTCCGGTGTGGGGAGCAGCCCGGGTGGCGGGATTCCGGCCCGGTACCGATGAAGACGCCTGGCTGGAGGTCAACAACGCCGCCTTTGCCGGTCACCCCGAGAACGGCTCGCTGACCGTCGAGGATCTGGCGAGGAGGATGCGCACGAGGTGGTTCGACCCCGAGGGTCTGCGAATGGCCTGGGAGAAGGGTCGGCTGGCCGGCTTCTGCTGGACCAAGGTGCACGGCCGGGAGGAGGGCGAGATCTACATCATCGGGGTCCATCCCCGCTTCCAGGGCAGGGGCCTGGGTCGCGCCCTGGTCCTGGAGGGGATGAGGTGGCTCTCCGATCATGGATGCGACCGGGTATTCCTCTACACCGAAGGCTCCAACCGGGGAGCCGTGGCCCTCTACCGGGACCTCGGCTTCCAGGTGGAGCGGATCCACCGGGCGTTCACACGGGACCTGGGGGCCTGACCCTCAGCCGAAGCGCTGCCGGCACCCGGGACAGCGGTCGTCCGTCTCCCGGGTTCCCGTCCCGCACCATGGGCAGGGCAGGTCCCCGTCATCGGTGTTCAGGTCGACCACGAGCCGCGGGTCCACCACGAACGGCTCCTCCCGGGAGTGGCGGGCGAGCGCCAACAACCCGGTGGTGGCGGTGGCGGCGACCAGAGCCTCCAGCACTGCTTCCTCCTGCTTGCGCGGGCGTGCCGACGATAGGGGAGGAAGTCGCGAAAACCGGGTATTTCCTGTGCTAGGCGGCTCCAACCGCCTGGGCCAGATCGGCCACCGTCTCCGCTTGGTCACCCAGCCGTCCATCGCGTGACTCGCCGGCCTCCAGCAGCCGCATGGCGGCGTGATAGGCGCGCCATGTCTCCAGCCGTGCCCGGGGGATCTCCACCCCGTAGCCCTCCAGGAAGGCCGCAGCCGCGTCCCTGTCGTGCAGGCGTTCCAGCGTCCACGTCGCCAGGCTCACATCCCACTCCGGGGGAGCGAGAGTGGCCCACTCCCAGTCCACCAGCATGACCTCGCCCTGCTCGGACACCAGGAACTTGTCGGGAGTGGGATGGGTGTGGGAGGTGACGGGGTCGCCGGATACCGGGGGAGGGGCACCGGACGCCTCCTCCAGCACCCGCGCCGGTATCTGCAGCTTGCGCCGGTAACGTCCCAGTCGATCGATCGTGGAGCGGTAGTGGGTGGCGATGTACTCCCCGTCCATGCCGCCCTCCAGGTTGGTGATCGAACGCGTGCTCTCGTGGACCCCGCGCAGGACCCGACCCGCCCGGTTGATTACGTCCAGGTTCCTCGTCATGCTCCGCAGCGTCCAGCCTCCCCCGTCGGTGACCTGCACCCAGGCCGTCCCGTCGGGTGTCACCCCGCGATCGATGAGACGGGGGACCCCTTCCAGCCCTTCCAGTGCCTCCAGGGCATGGCGTTCGCGCCTCTCCCGGCCCGGTGTGGCATAGATCTTGACGACGGAGTGGCGGCCCCCCTCCTCCAGCAGGCGGAAGACCCGGTTCCGGGGACCCCCGTCCGCACGGGTGACCTCGCGTACCGAGGCTCGGGGGGCGATCCGTCCCACCAACGTCAAGGCGTCCATATCGTCGTAGGCCTCCTGGCGACTCTCTGGTCCGATTGTCGGATTGTCTTATTCTGCTTGGGACCCCGACCAAGCCATGTACGCTCTTGATCCAGGGTAGTCGCCGCACCACCGGTTTCTACCGACCACCTTCCCAGAGCATCGAGTCACCGTGCCCCTACATCTCATCTTCCCCGACCAGTCAGAGCATGAGTTCCCGGAAGGGTCCACCGGGTATGAGGTGGCGCGCTCCATTGGCTCCCGTCTGGCTGCTGCCGCCGTGGCGGTGGAGCTGAACGGCCGCCTCCTGGACCTGCACCGTCCCCTCCCCGGGGATGGGCAGTTCGCCGTCGTGACCGACTCGAGCGAGCAGGGCAGGTCGGTGCTTCGCCATTCCGCCGCCCATGTCCTCGCCCAGGCGGTCCTGTCGCTGTACCCGGGAGCGACCTTCGCAATCGGCCCGCCGATCGAGGACGGGTTCTACTACGACTTCGACGTCGGGCGCCCCTTCACTCCCGAGGACCTGGACAAGATCCAGGCGCGCATGGAGGAGATCATCGCCGCCGACCAGCCGTTCGAGCGGGAGTCGCTGGGACGGGAGGAGGCCCTGGAGCTGTTCGCCGACCACCCCTACAAGGTCGAGATCATCCGTTCTGTGGACAAGGGGGAGGTGGCCGAGGGCGAAGAGGTGACCGTCTATCGCAACGACGGCTTCATCGACCTCTGTCGGGGACCCCACATCCCCTCCACCGGCCGGCTCAAGGCGGTGCGCTTGCTGCGGGCGGCGGGAGCGTACTGGAGGGGAGACGAGAGGAATCCCCAGCTGCAGCGCATCTACGGCACCGCCTGGGAGAGCCAGAAGGCCCTGGAGGACTACCTGCACCGACTGCAGGAGGCGGAGAAGCGGGATCACCGCCGCCTGGGCCCCGAACTCGACCTCTTCTCCTTCCCGTCCGAGCTCGGCGCGGGTCTGGCGATCTGGCATGGCAAGGGCGGGATGCTGCGGAAGGTGCTGGAGGACCACAGCCGGAGGCTGCACGAGGAGTTCGGTTTCGAGTTCGTCTTCACGCCCCATCTGGCCCGATCGGAGCTGTGGGAGACCTCGGGCCATCTCGACTTCTACGCCGACTCCATGTACCCCGGCATGGAGCTGGATTCCGACCAGGAGTACCGGGTCAAGCCCATGAACTGCCCGTTCCACATCCTGGTCTACAAGTCCCGGGCCCGCAGCTACCGCGACCTCCCAATGCGCCTCTCCGAGCTGGGAGGGGTCTACCGGTACGAGCGCTCCGGCACCATCCACGGCCTCCTCCGTGCCCGTGGCTTCACCCAGGACGACAGCCACACCTTCACCACCCGGGACGGCCTTCCCTCCGAGCTGGCCCTCCACCTGGATTTCGTGATTCGCTGGCTCCGCGACTTCGGGTTCGACGACTTCGACGCCGTCCTCTCCACCCGGGACCCCAACAAGTCGATGGGCGAGGCGGAGCTCTGGGATGAGGCGACGGAGCTGCTGCGCATGACCCTGGAGGATGGTGAGGTCGAATACCGGATCGAGGAGGGAGAAGGGGCCTTCTACGGACCGAAGATCGACATGAACGTGCGGGATGCGATCGGCCGCCGCTGGCAGGTCTCCACCATCC
>JBKHJQ010000042.1:0-11005 GCA_046538055.1 Actinomycetota bacterium | reverse complement strand
GGGTGATCCTCACCGCCTCCCCGGTGCGTCTCCAGCCCGGGGAGGAACTGGCGGGGCGGCGTGTCCTGGTGATCGAGGACGGCCCCACCCTCACCCATGGGGGGATGCCGTTCGGGGCGGGAACCGTCGCCGCCCGCCAGGCCGGGGCTCGGATCGTCGACCCCCGGCCCCACGCCGTCGGATCCATCCGCCGGACCCTGGAGCGCCATCCCCACCTGGGGCCGCTCCTGCCCGCCATGGGCTACGGAGAGGCCCAGCTGGCGGAGCTGGAGGAGACGATACGGCGGGTCCCCTGCGACGTCGTCGTCGCCGGCACTCCCATCGACCTGGGACGGGTCATCGACCTCCCCCGGCCCATCCGGCGCGCCACGTACGAGTCGGTGGAGCTGGGAGAACCCAAGCTGGCCGCCCTGGTACACCAGGCGGTGGCAGGTGCCTCCTCCCGTTCGGTCCCGGCACCAGCCCCCATCTGGGCCGGGTGGGAAGCGGGAGTTTGAGGCGAGCAGACGCCGGGCAAAAGACTTCGGTAAGCGACCAACCGGGGAGAGAACATGTCGCAGTTCACCGCTCCTGCCCGGGACCCCGTCGGGGACCGGTACGTGACGGACCGACGGGTCGCGAAGACGGCCCGCTCCCGCGCCGAGAGGACCGCCCTCTGGGTGATCGCCGCCGACGTGGTGGCCCTGGCGCTGCTCATCCTGCTGCTCCTCTAGCGTAGGCCGGACGGGGTCGCCCCCCGGGGGATTACGATTCTCGTCCATGTCTGTCCGCCGGCGGTTGACCGCCACCCTCTTCGGCGGCGCCGCCCTCGGGACCACCGGGTACATCGCGGCGGTGACCGTCTCCGCCCTGGCGGTGGAGGAGATCACCGGCCGTGCCACCCTGGCGGGGCTGCCGGGCGCGATGGCCATCGTCGGCACCGCGGCGGGCACGTCGCTTCTCACCCTGGGTGTGGACCGCTGGGGACGGCGACCGGGGCTGGTGGTCGGGTACCTGCTGGGAGCAGCCGGGGCGACCGCGGCGGTAGCGGCCGTGGTGACCGCCTCGGTGTGGCTGCTTCTCGCCGGAACCACGGTCCTGGGCCTGGGCCACGCCTCCAACCAGCTCGCCCGCTACACCGGGGCGGAGCTGTTCGCACCGGAGCGGCGGGCCACCGCCCTCAGCCTGATCGTGTGGGCGGGGACCATCGGCTCGGTGCTGGGCCCGGTGCTGTTGGAGCCGGGAGGGGCGCTCACCGTCGCCCGCGGCTACTCGGAGCTGGCGGGAGGCTATGTCATCACGTTCGGTTTCATGGCCGCCGCCGCCCTCCTCTACATGCTGGCGCTGCGGCCCGACCCTGCTGCCCTGGCCCACGACGGCCCTTCCCGGCGGGGGCGCACCTCCTTCGGGGACGCCTTCCGCCGGCCCCACGTGCAGGTGGCGCTGGCGGCGATGATCTCCGGCCAGGTCGTGATGGTGCTCATCATGGTCGCCACCCCCCTCCACATCCGCCATCACGGCTTCGACCTGGGGATCGTGGGCCTGGTGATGAGCGCCCACACGCTGGGGATGTTCGCCTTCTCCCCTCTCACAGGACGGCTGGCCGACCGTCTGGGCCGCTACCGCACCGTCCTCATCGGGCTGGGGCTGCTGGGATTGTCGGCGGTGATGGCCGCCACCGCCCCCGCCACCTCCACCACGGTTCTGCTGGTGGCGCTGTTCCTTCTGGGCCTGGGATGGAACTTCGGGTTCGTGGCCGGCTCCGCCCTCCTCACCGTGGGCTTCTCCCCCCAGCTGCGGGCCCGCCTGCAGGGACGGGCGGATTCGGTCACATGGCTGGCCAGCGCCGCCGCCAGCTTCGCCTCCGGGATGGTCTTCGAGATGACCGACTACCGCCTCCTGTCGGTGGTGGGCCTGGCCCTGCTGGCCCTCCCCACCTTGATCGTGGTTCGCCACCGGGCGGCTGTGGCCACCGTCCCCGCCTGAACGACCCCGGCCTCACTCTCCCTGGGTCAGCCGCCGGATCATCTCGGCGATGCGCCCCTGCCGTGTGTCGGAGCGTTTGGCGCTGTACACCCACCACAGGTACTGCTTCTTGCGGGATGGGGCCAGTCCCTCATACCGGGCGCGGGCACCGGGCGCCGAGTCGAGGGCGGCGGCCAGGTCGGAGTGGACCACCATCTCCTCGACGTCGTCGTACTGGGACCAGGAACCGTCCGCCCGGGCGGCATCGATGACCGCCTGACCCCTGGGGGTCATCAGCCCCCGGGCCGCCAGCCTCTCCACCCTCTCCTTGTTCGATCGGGACCAGATCCCTCCCTTGCGACGGGGCGAGAACCACTGGAGGGTGCGGTCGTCGTCCGCCCGGCGGGCCACGGAATCGATCCAGCCAAAACACAGCGCCTCTTCCACCAGGTCGTCGTAGCCGGGGCCCTGCACCTCGCTCGACTTCTTGGGATAGGCCACCCACACCCCTTCGCTGCGGTCGGGATGAGCGTCCAGCCACTCCCGCCACTCCCCCCGGGTGTCGGGCACCAGCACCTCCCGGCCGTCGGGCGAGGAGGGGGCGGGAAGATCGACGGACCGCATGCGCCGCACGGTACTCCCTGCGGAAAGCGCCCTGAGCCGGGGACGGCGACCGCTACGATCCCGCCATGCTGATCCGGCCGGCCGAGCCCGCCGTCGACGCGGCGGAGGTGGCGGCCATCTACCGACCGGTGGTCACAGACACCCACATCTCCTTCGAGGAGGAGGCCCCCGACTCCCACGAGATGCAGCGGCGGATGGAGGCCACCCTGGCTCACACCCCCTGGCTGGTGGCAGAAGAAGACGGGGCGGTGGGGGGTTACGCCTACGCCGTCCCCCACCGGGAGCGAGCCGCGTACCGCTGGTCCGTAGACATATCCGTCTACCTGGCAGCCGAGTTGCGGGGCCGGCGGGTGGGACGGCTCCTCTACGACCGCCTCCTCCCCATCATCGAGCGCCAGGGGTTCGTGAACGTCTACGCCGGGGTGGCGCTCCCCAACCCGGCCTCGGAGGCGCTCCACCGGTCGATCGGGATGGAGCCCGTCGGCACCTACCGGGCGGTGGGGTACAAGCGGGGAAGCTGGTGGGACGTGACGTGGTACGGGATGCGCCTCGCCCACCCACAAGATCCTCCCCCCGAACCGACCCCGTTTCCCCTCCTGGAGGGATAGGTTCAGGGTCCTTGGACCCTGGCGGGCGGGGACGTGCGTCGCCACTATCACGGCAAGCCCGGAAGGAAGGACCCATGGTCACAGAGAAGGCCGCTGTGGAAGCCATCCATCATCGCCGCCGGGAGGTGGGCGAGCTCCTGGCAGAGGCGGAAGTCGCCTTCCTGGAGGAGGGCGAGCACCTGGCCGACTGCCTCACCCGCCTGGCGGAGGCCATCGGGACGCACGCCTCCTCCCAGGCAGCCCGCGGCTTCCTCTCCGACGTCGTCACCCAGGCTCCCCGCCTGTCCACGCATGTCGACGACCTGGTGGGAGACCATCTGGAGCTGCCCACGGTATTCCACGAGCTGAGCAGGCGGATGCAGCAGATCCGCGAGGACGCCGCCACCGCCTTCGAACGGCTGGCAGCCCATCAGCGACTGGCCGACCACCTGGTCTACGAGGCGTTCGCCACCGACCTGGGCGGCGACGGGTAGCCCCGGGGCCGGTCACCAGGGGAGAACCACCCGGCCGTCGGCGTCGAGGGGCCAGTCCGGGTTGTAGGCGATCTCCCACAGGTGCCCATCGGGGTCGGCGATGTGGCCGGAGTAGCCGCCCCACGGCTGGGTGCGGGCGGCCGCCGCCACGGAGGCACCCCCTGCCACCGCCTGCGCGATGAGGTCGTCCACTTCCTGGGGGGACCGGACGTTGTGGGCGAGCACGGTGGCGCCGGGAGGGGGATCGGACTCCCGGCCCAGCTCCTGGGACAGGCCCGACCACAGACCCAGCGCCACTCCCCCCAGGTCGAAGAAGGCGGTGTCCTCCACCTGGAACGACGGCTCCCAGCCGAAGGCGTCGCGGTAGAACTCCACGGAGGCAGCCACATCCGGCACGGCCAGGGTGATCAGGTTGAGACGCTGTTCCATGCCGGGAGGTTACCGGGGGGCTACGACACGTTCCCGGGCATGCACACCGGGGCGACCGATCGCCCTCCCGGACGGTTCCCGGCGACGTGGGGCCGCCGGGAACCGGCCACGGGTCAGGAGGTAGGGCGGCGAGTGAGCGATCCCACCAGCACCGCCAGGCCCACCGCCACCAGGGCGAGGGGGCCGATGTAGCGGAGGTCGCTCACACGGAGACTCCAGGCGCCCAGCGCTTCCAGGAGGAAGGCGACGCCCGTCGCCAGGTATATGAACCCCGCCAGCAGGGTCCCGGGATGGAGTCTCATCGTCTCACCTCTATCTCTCCGGCGGCCACGTCCAGCTCGAAGCTGAGGGTGGCCTCGGCGGTGTCGTATCCCTCGCTCGTGTAGGTGCGGGTCACGGACACCCCGTCGATCCTCTCCCCATCGGGAAGCGTGATCCCGCCCGCCCCCACGGAGGCGTCCACCGATACCTCCAGGTCGTCGGGCAGGAGGAGGGTCATCTCCCCCGCTCCCACGGTCACGTCCACCGCGGCCGATTCGGTCAGGACCAGGTCCCGCATGTCGAGTCGCAGGCCGCCTATCCCCACGTCGTAGCGGGCGGCCAGGTCCCCCTGGTCATCCACCACGAAGCTGCGCTCCCCGATCCCGCCCCGGAAGGCGTTGGGGGGAGCGGCGGCGGCTGCCACCACCGCCAGGGTGAGGAACACTCCCAGCACCACCAGCCCGGCATGGGGCCCGTCCCAGGCCCCCACGATCAGCGCCAGGCCCAGGATCGTCAGGGCGGCCGGAAGGATCACGGCTGCCCGCAGGTCGATCACACCGGCTACGTCCAGCATCCACAGCGCACCCACCAGCACCAGGATGATCCCCGTCACCCAGGTTCCGTAGCTGCGCCGGCCCGGAGGGGTCTGGGGCGCCTCCGTCTCGGCTCTCTCGACTGTGTCAACTGTCACGACGCCTCCCGGTGTACAGCAGGCCCAGCCCGACCACGATCACCAGCAGCGGCCACATGATCCGGTCGAACCAGGGGATGAACGTGTTGAACAGGAGCATCAGGCCCACCCCCACCAGGGCCGCGCCCACCACCATCGCCCCGTCGGCCCCGTTGCCTTCCTCCCGAACGGCCAGCACCTCACCGGGGCTCTGGGGCGGGATGAGCAGCCAGGCGGCCAGGTAGACGAGGATTCCCGATCCCCCTCCCAGCGCCAGCACGACGAAGGCCAGACGGAACCACACCGGGTCGACGCCGAAGTAGGCGCCGAGCCCGCCGCAGACGCCCGCCACGACCTTGTCGTGACGGCTGCGGCGCAGGCGGGTCACCTCCACCCGCTGCTCGGTGGCCGGTGGCCCGTTTCCTAACTGGGTCATACGGACCTCCTTTCACCCTGAGGATGGGGAAAGTCCGCCAGCCCCGACAGTGCCGAAGGTCCCGACCGGGGACGGGGACCAACGACCCTGTCGCCCGCCACGGCAGGACCGTACGTTTGGGAAGGCGGTGCCGGTGGAAAGGAGCCAGCATGAAGGTCTCTGCTCTGGTAGGCGGGTACACACAGACGATCGAGTCGTCCGCTTCCCTGGCGGAAGCGGCACAGACGATGGTCTCCAACGGGGTCGGGTCCCTGGTGGTGACCAGCAACGGCAACATGAGGGGGATCTTCACCGAGCACGACCTCACCCGTGCCGTCGCCCACCGCAGCGACATCGAGGGGGACACGGTGGACGACTGGATGTCGGACTACCCGCTGCTGGCGGCCCCCGATTGGACACTGGAGGAGGCCGCCGACACGATGGTGGAGCACGGGATCCGCCACCTGCCCATCCTGGATGAGAGCGGCAAGCCCACCGGGATGATCTCGATCAAGGACCTGCTGTGGGCCATGCGGGGCCCGAGCGTGGAGGAGTGACCCCACCAACCCACCAAGCCCCTTCAAGCCCGTTTTGGCGCATCGACTGCAGCCTATAGGCCGCAGTCGATGCGCGAAAAGCGGTCTAGTTGCGGGCGGGAGGAGGACGTGTGACAGTTCGGGGATGAACCAGCACCACGTCGACCCAGACACCCTCGCCCTGCAGGTCACCGGCCTGCTGGCGGAGGACGGGTCCCACGTCCGCCAGGTCCTCTTCGACCAGATCGAAAGACGCCTTCCCCGTGACGCCGAAGCCAGGCTCAACATCCAGCTCTCCGAGCTCAACCCGGGCCGAACCGCCTCCTGGCACGTCCACAACGGAATCGTGTACTTCGTGGTGCTGCGGGGCCTGGTGACGCTCCAGTACGAGGGACGGGCCGAGCACTATTCGGCGGGCGACACCTACACCGAGCCGATCGGGGTGGTCCATCGCGCCTACAACCCCCATCCCGAGATCCCCGCCTCCTTCATCGGGTTTTGGGTGACGGCGGCGGACCGCCCCCACGTGACGGAAGTGGGAGCGCCTTCCTGGCCGCTCCCCGAGGAGCCTCATCCCCTCGCCGCCGGGCCTGCCCGATGAGCGACGGGAGGATCGAACGGGGCCTGGGCCGCCAGCTGGCGGAGCGACAGAGGCTCCTGGACGGAGGGCAGACGCATCTGGGCTGGAAGGCGGGCTTCGGGTCGGCCTCCATCCTGGAGAAGTTCGACCTGGACGGACCCCTGGTGGGGTTCATGACCTCCGCATCGGTCGTGGCGGACGGTTCGGTGGTGGACATCGGAGGCTGGCAGCGGCCGGTGGCTGAACCGGAGCTGGCCGTGTGGGTGGATCGGGACGTGCCGGCGGGCGGAGACGAAGAGCAGGTCCGGGCCTGCATCTCCGCCCTGGCTCCCGCCATCGAACTGGCGGACGTGTACCCGCCGCCCGAGGACGTGGAGGAGGTGCTGGCCGCCAACGTCTTCCACCGGGGCGTGATCCTGGGCGAAGCCGACCCACACCGCCGGGGGGCGCACCTGGACGGGCTGGAGCCGGGCAGCCGCCTGGACAGCCAGGAGGTGGAGGCACCCGCTGACCTGGAGGCGCTGACCGGACGCCTCCCCTCAGTTGTCTCTCACCTGGCGGCCCTCCTGGCGGACCGGGGTGAGACCATCGCCGCCGGCGACGTGGTGATCTGCGGTTCGGTGGTTCCACCCCTCTCGCTCTCCCCCGGTGCCACGGCCCAGTTCCAGCTGGCGCCGTTCCCCGCCCTGACCGTCCACACCACCTGAGACATCCCACCCCCTCGTATCGATTGCGGCCTATGGGCCGCAATCGATGCGCGAGAACGGGGAATGGGGCGGGGTTGAGACTTCCGGCCCTGCGGTTCGGGTCCTATTGCCCTCCCCCAGCCGGGTAGCCGGTCCCTACCTTGAACCCATATGAAATCCCGGGAAATGCTCGACGGCAACGAAGCTGCCGCCCGCGTAGCGCACGCCCTCAGCGAAGTGATCGCCATCTACCCCATCACCCCCGCCTCCCCCATGGGAGAGCTGGCCGACGCCTGGTCCCAGAAGGGGAGAACCAACCTGTGGGGTGTGGTGCCCGACGTGGTGGAGATGCAGAGCGAGGGAGGAGCGGCCGGGGCGGTGCACGGCGCCCTGCAGGCCGGTGCCCTCTCCACCACCTTCACCGCCTCCCAGGGCCTGCTCCTCATGATCCCCAACATGTACAAGATCGCCGGCGAGCTCACGCCCACCGTGATCCACGTGGCGGCCCGCACCGTCGCCACCCACGCCCTCTCCATCTTCGGGGACCATTCCGACGTCATGGCCGCCCGCCAGAGCGGGTTCGCCCTCCTTGCGTCCAACAACGCCCAGGAGGCTCACGACCTGGCAGCCGTGGCCCATGCCGCCACCCTCCGTTCCCGCGTGCCCTTCCTGCATTTCTTCGATGGGTTCCGCACGTCCCATGAGATAACCCCGGTGGAGACCCTCTCCCCCGACGACCTCAAGGAGATGGTGGACGAGAACCTGATCGTCGATCATCGGCTCCGGGCGCTCAACCCCAACCGTCCGGTGGTGCGGGGAACCGCCCAGAACCCCGACGTGTTCTTCCAGGCCCGGGAGGCGGCCAACCCCTTCTACTCCGCCGTGCCCGAGATCGTCACCGCGGAGATGGAGCGCTTCGCCGCCCTCACCGGGCGCAGCTACTCCCTCTTCGAGTACCGGGGCGCTCCCGACGCCGAGCGGGTGATGGTGATGATGGGCTCGGGCGCGGGAGCAGCCACCGAGGCGGTGGAAGCGGCGGTCGCCCGGGGCGAGAAGGTGGGGCTGGTGGTGGTGCGCCTCTACCGTCCCTTCGACTCGGCCGCCTTCTGCGACGCCCTGCCGGAGACCGTCCGCTCGATAGCGGTCCTGGACCGGACCAAGGAGCCGGGAGCGCCCGGCGAGCCCCTCTACCTGGACGTGGTGGCCGCCCTGGCCGAACGCGGCCGCCCTCCCCTGCCGGTCGTGACCGGGGGCCGCTACGGCCTCTCCTCCAAGGAGTTCACCCCCGCCATGGCGATGGGCGTCCTGGCCGACGAGCGGGCCCCCCATGAGCATTTCACGGTGGGGATCATCGACGACGTGTCCCACACCAGCGTCGACTACCGGGGCCAGGAGTGGCACGAGCCCGAGGACGTGATCCGGGCCGTGTTCTACGGGCTGGGATCGGACGGGACGGTGGGGGCCAACAAGAACTCGGTCCGGATCGTGGGCGAGCACACCGACCTGTACGCCCAGGGCTATTTCGTCTACGACTCCAAGAAGTCCGGTTCCCAGACGGTCTCGCACCTGCGCTTCTCCCCCCGCCCGGTGGGCTCCAGCTATCTCATCTCCGAACCCACCTTCGTTGCTTGCCACCAGTTCGGGATGCTGGAGAAGCTGGACCTGCTGGAGAGCGCCGTGCCGGGCTCGAAGCTGTTGGTGAACAGCCCCTACCCGGCCGACGAGGTGTGGGACCGCATCCCCCGGGAGGTGCAGCGCACCATCGTGGATCGGGACCTGGAGCTGTGGGTGATCGACGCCGGGAGGATCGCCGCCGAGGAGGGCCTGGGCGGCCGGGTCAACACGGTGCTGCAGACCGCCTTCTTCATGCTCAACCAGTCCATCCTCCCCCTGGACGAGTCGGTGGCGGCCATGAAAGAGGAGATCGCCGCCACCTACGGGAAGCGGGGAGAGGCGGTGGTACGCCGCAACTACGCCGCCATCGAGAGGGCCCTGGCCGCTCTGGAGCAGGTGAAGGTGCCGGTCACGGTGGGGCCACCCCTTCCCCCAGCCCCGTCCCTGCTGGAGGCGGCCCCCGACTTCGTGAAGCGGGTGACGGGAACGATGATGGCCGGCCGGGGCGACCTCCTCCCTGTCTCTGCTCTGCCCGTGGACGGCACGTTCCCCACCGGCACCACCCGCTATGAGAAGCGGGGGCTGGCACCCGAGATACCCATCTGGGACCCGGAGATCTGCACGGACTGCGGCCGCTGTGCCCTGGCGTGTCCCCACGCCGCCATCCGGCTCAAGGCTTACCTTCCCTCCGCACTCCAAGATGCGCCCGCCGATTTTCCCTGGAAGGAAGCGGCGGGGCGGGACCTGTCGGGACGCTACCTCACCGTCCAGGTCGCCCCCGACGACTGCACCGGATGCGGCATCTGCGTCGACGTCTGCCCGGCCACGTCGAAGGCGGAGGTGGGCCACAAGGCGATCAACCTCCGCGACATGCTGTCGCACCGAGAGGAGGAGAGGGCCAACTTCGAGTTCTTCTCCACCATCGCGCCCATGGGCCGCACCGAGGTGAAGCTCGCCTCCGTCAAGGGGTCGCAGCTCCTCGAGCCTCTCTTCGAGTTCTCCGGAGCCTGCACGGGATGCGGCGAGACCCCGTATGTGAAGCTGATGAGCCAGCTCTTCGGGGACAAGCTGATCGTGGCCAACGCCACCGGGTGCTCCTCCATCTACGGGGGGAACCTCCCCACGACTCCCTGGACCACCGACGGGGAGGGACGGGGACCGGCATGGTCCAACTCCCTCTTCGAGGACAACGCCGAGTTCGGCCTGGGCATGCGGCTCGCCCTGGACCAGACCGAAGAGGACGCCCGCCTCCTGGTCACCGCCCTCGTGCCGGACCTGGGCGAGCTGGCCGTGGAGATCCTGGACGCCAACCAGGACGACGAGGAGGGAATCGAGGCCCAGCGGGAACGGGTGACCGAGCTGAAGCGCCGGCTGGCGGGTATGGAAGGGACCCTGGCCCGGCGGCTGGAGTCGGTGGCCGATGGCCTCGTCCGCACCGGCGTGTGGATCGTGGGTGGGGATGGCTGGGCCTACGACATCGGCTTCGGGGGTCTCGACCACGTCCTCGCCTCCGGGCGGGACGTGAACATCCTCGTGCTGGACACCGAGGTCTACTCCAACACCGGCGGGCAGGCCTCCAAGGCCACTCCCCGGGCGGCGGTGGCCAAGTTCGCCTCCGGCGGCAAGCCCACCGGCAAGAAGGACCTGGGCCAGATCGCCATGAGCTATGGCAACGTCTACGTGGCGCAGGTGGCGATGGGGGCCAACATGACCCAGACGGTCCGGGCCTTCACCGAAGCGGAGCAGCACCGGGGCGTCTCCCTGATCCTCGCTTACAGCCCCTGCATAGCCCACGGCATCGACATGAGCACCCAGATGGGCCACCAGAAGAAGGCGGCCGAGTCGGGGTATTGGCCGCTCTACCGCTACGACCCGGCCCGGGAGGCGGCGGGACAGCCCGGTCTGCGTCTGGACAGCCGCGCTCCCACGCTGCAGTTCGCCGACTTCGCCCGGGAGGAGGCCCGGTTCTCGATGCTGGTCCGGGTCAACCCGGAGCGGGCGGAGGATCTCATGGCCCGGGCGCAACAGGACATCGAGGACCGGTGGCACCTCTACGAGCAGATGGTCGAGATCCACCGGACCGCCGAGTACGCCGAGATGGAGGAATGAGCGAGATGGACCTGACCACCGAGTACCTGGGATTCCGCCTCCCCCATCCGTTGGTG
>JBKHJQ010000041.1:0-11135 GCA_046538055.1 Actinomycetota bacterium | reverse complement strand
GTGCCGATCCACACCTCGTCCAGCCCGTCGGCATCCCAATCCAGGCTCCGCAGCTCCACCCAGGTGTCTCCCCGGTGCCGGGAGCGATCCAGGGCCCGGCGGGCATCCAGGAGCAGCCGGTCCGCCTCCTCGGTGTCCTCACCCAGGAGGTGCTCGCGGGAATGGAGCCGAAGGACCCCGTCCCGGCCGGGTCGTCGCTGGGCGTGGTCCCGGGTGAGGACCAGAAGCTCACGATAGAAGGCCTCCCGTTGGGGCGGCAAGGTGGCGCTCACGACCCGGGGCTCCACCCCGGATCCCGGGGCGTGAGAGGCGAGGTAGGCGTCGGGGGTGACGATCCGCCCCCGGAGGCGGGAGAGCATCTCCTCCAGCTCATCCGGTCCGCACTCGACCGCCGCCAGGGCATCGTCCGGCCACCCCTGAGGGACCGTCCGTGCCACCGCCGCGACCATCACCGCCTCTCCGGCCCTCTCCACCGGCCCCGGACGAAACGGCACCGGATCGAGCAGGGAGGCGGAGACGAAGGCGTAGGAGAGGCCCAGGTCGGCCGCCAGGCTCACCAGACCCGGTTCCCAGACATCACCCACCCACAGGCCGGCCGGTGCCACTCCGGCCGCGTCCATGGCCACCGCCTCCCGTTCCAGCTGGAGGGCTGCTGCGTCGGGGGGCAGCGCCGTCAGCACCGGGTCGGAGAACCCTCCGGCCAGCCATTGGATGCGGTCGCGGTCCAGTTCGCCCCAGAGCGCCTTCTCCTCCCGGGACACATGCTCCAGGGCGGCGCCCGGGGCGCGGACCGTCACCGCCAGGTGAGGATGTCGCTCCAGGCAGTCCGCCAGGGTCCGGAAGGCCGGGATCCAGCCGTCGGGGCCGGCGGCGTGGGAGATGAGCACCACCGGTGCGATATGCATCCCGGGAGACGCTAGCGGTCGCGGGTGCCCATGCCTACGCCGATGAGCGCGACGAGCAGGGGATCACCCCAAACTACAATCCGTCCCATGCCCATCGACATCGACATCGCCCATGTGGCGCGCCTCGCCCGGCTGGGTCTCGATGAGCAGGACCTGGAGATCTACCGTCGGCAACTGGGCGACATCCTCGAGCACGCCGCGCGCGTCCGGTCGGTAGCCACCGATGACCGCGAGCCCACCTCCCATCCCCTCGGCCTCACCAACGCTTTCCGCCCCGACGAGATCCGGTCGTCCCTCGACCGGGACGAGGTCCTCGGTCAGGCGCCCGACAGCCGGGACGGGTACTTCGTGGTCCCTCCCGCCCTGGAGACGGAATGACCCTGGCCGACCTGACCGTGACCGAGGCCGGGCGCCGGCTGCGGGAGGGGGAGGTCACCTCCGTCGACCTCACCTCGGCCGTCCTGGAGCGGGCCAGCCTCACCGAGGCGGATCTCCACTGCTATCTGACGATCTCTCGGGACGCCGCGCTGGCGGCAGCGGAGGAGTCGGACCGGCGGCGGGAGTCGGGGAGCGAGCTGGGGCCCCTGGACGGGATGCCGGTGGCGGTGAAGGACAACATGTGCACCCGGGGGGTGGAGACCACTGCCGCCTCCCAGATCCTGGCCGGCTACGTGCCCCCTTACGACGCCCACGTGATCGAGCGGCTGCAAGCGGGGGGCGCGGTGATCGTCGGCAAGACCAACCTGGACGAGTTCGCCATGGGATCCTCCACGGAGAACTCCGCCTACGGGCCGACCCGCAACCCGTGGGATCCCACCCGGGTCCCGGGCGGTAGCTCGGGAGGCTCCGCCGCGGCGGTGGCCGTGGGCTCGGCTCTGGGTGCCTACGGGTCGGATACGGGCGGGTCCATCCGCCAGCCGGCGGCCCTGTGCGGGGTGGCGGGCATCAAGCCCACCTACGGGAGGGTCAGCCGCTACGGGCTGATCGCCTTCGCCTCCTCCCTCGACCAGATCGGCTCCCTGGGTCGCACGGTGGGGGACGCCGCTCTCCTGCTCCAGGAGATATGGGGCCATGACGACCGGGACGCCACCTCCTATGCCGGCGAGTACCCGCACCTCGTCTCCGCCCTGGACCGGGGTGTGGAAGGGCTGCGCATCGGCGTCGTGAAGGAGTTCACCGGGGAGGGATTCGAGCCGGCGGTGCAGGCCGCGGTGGAGACCAGCCTGGAGCATCTCACGGGGGCGGGGGCCGAGGTGGTGGACGTGTCTGTACCCACCGCCGAAGTGGCTCTCTCCGCCTACTATCTCATCGCCCCCGCCGAGGCCTCCGCCAACCTGGCCCGCTTCGATGGTGTCCGCTACGGCAACCGGGTGGAGGGCGAAACCAGCGAGCAGATGATGGCCCGGACCCGGGCCGAGGGGTTCGGCCCCGAGCCCACCCGCCGCATACTCCTCGGCACCTATGCCCTCTCCGCCGGGTACTACGACGCCTTCTACGGAAAGGCCCAGCAGGTGCGGGCCCGGCTCATAGATGAGTTCGCGGCCGCCTATCGCCAGTGCGACGTCCTCATCTCGCCCACCAGCCCCACCGTGGCCTTCGAGCTGGGTGCCCGGGTGGACGATCCCCTCGCCATGTACATGTCCGACATCTGCACCCTTCCCTGCAACCTGAGCGGTGACCCGGCCATGTCCGTCCCCGTGGGTGTGGACGAGCGGGGCCTCCCCATCGGCCTGCAGGTGATGGCGCCGCCGCTGGGAGAGGAGCAGATGGTGGCCGTGGGAGCCGCGGTGGAGAGAATGGCCGCGTTCGGGGGCCGTCCTCCCCTGGAGGCGCGGACATGAACGGCTGGGAGCCGGTCATCGGGGTCGAGGTGCATGTGGAGCTGAAGACGGACTCCAAGATGTTCTGTGGCTGTGCGGTGGGCTTCGGGGAGGAGCCGAACACGAGCATCTGCCCCGTGTGCCTGGGGTTGCCCGGCGCCCTGCCTGTGACCAACTCCCGGGCCATCGCCTGGATCACCGCCATAGGGCTGGCGCTGGGGTGTGAGATCAGCCCCCGCTCGGTCTTCCATCGCAAGAACTACTTCTACGCCGACCTCCCCAAGAACTACCAGATCTCCCAGTACGACATCCCCGTCTGCCACGACGGCTACCTGGACGTGGAACTGGATGGCGAGACCCATCGGGTGGGCATCGAGCGGGCCCACATGGAGGAGGACACGGGCAAGTCGATGCACGTGGGCGACGGGGGCCGGATACACGGCGCCGAAGCGACCCTGCTCGATTTCAACCGCTCCGGTGTCCCGCTGGTGGAGATCGTGTCCCGTCCCGACATCCGCTCCGCCGCCCAGGCCCGGGCCTACGCCCAGGAGCTGAGGGCGGTGGTGGCTGAGCTGGACGTGTCCGACGCACGCATGGAGGAAGGATCCTTCCGCTTCGATGCCAACGTCTCGGTCCGGCCCGAGGGCGATCCCGAGCTGGGCACCAAGGTGGAGATCAAGAACATGAACTCGTTCCGCTCCCTGGAGCGCGCCGTCGACTTCGAGATCCAGCGGCAGGCAGGCGCGCGGGAGAAGGGAGAGACCATCGTCCAGGAGACCCGACACTGGGACGAGCAGGCGGGCGTCACCCACAGCATGCGTGTCAAGGAGGGCTCCTCCGACTACCGCTACTTCGCCGAGCCCGACCTCCTCCCCCTGGTCCTGTCACAGGAGTGGGTGAAGGAGATCGAGGCCACCCTTCCCGAGCTTCCCGCCCAGCGGCGGCGGCGCTACGCCCAGGCCGGGCTCGATCCCCAAACGGCCTCGGTCCTGTCCGCCTCCGAGTCCACGCTCCGCTCCCTGTTCGATCGGGCAGTGGAGGCGGGAGCCCCGCCGGCCGCGGCGGCGAACTGGGTGACGGGTGAGATCACCGCCTACCTGCGCCGCACCGGCGCCGACCTGGACGGCTCCAGCCTGGACGGGGAGGCTGTGGCCGAGCTCATCGGGATGGTGGACGAGGGAGAGCTGTCCTCGTCTGCTGCCAAGGAGGTCATGGCCGGCGTGATGGACGGTGAGGGGCGGCCCCGGGCGGTGGCGGAGGCCCGGGACCTCATCCAGATCTCGGATGCCACCGAGCTGGAGGGCCTGTTGGTATCGGTCCTGGCAGAGAACGCCGATGCCGTCGAGCGCTACCGGGGTGGGGAGACGAAGGTGGTCGGCTTCCTGGTGGGGGCAGTGATGCGCGCCTCCGGGGGCAAGGCCGATCCCAAGCTGGTCCGCGAGCTGCTCGAGCAGCACCTGCAGAGCTGATCGGTGGGCCGCTTCCTCGACTTCGAAGGGGTGGATGCCGTCCTGTTCGACTGCGACGGCGTGCTTCTCGATTCCGAGCCCGCCTCCGAGTGGGCGTGGAGGACGGCCCTGAGCGAGGTGGGGGTGGAGATCGACGACTTCGGGGAATGGGTGGGCAAGACCGACCAGGCGATAGCCATCCACTATGGGGGCGAGGCGCGGGTGTCGCCCACCCGGCTCTCCGGCCGTTCCGCCGAGCTGCTCCTGACCCTGCTGGAGGACGAGGGAATCCCGGTGTTCCCCGACGCCCGGTCGGCCCTCGACCAGATCGCCGACGCCGGGATGCCCCGGGCGGTGGTGTCCAACAGTGAAGGCTGGCGCCTGGATGCCCTCCTGAAGGCAGCCGACCTGGACCACCTCTTTCCGGTGCGGGTGAGCAGCGACGACGTTCCCAGGCCCAAGCCGGATCCGGACGTCTATCTTCGGGCGGCCCGGTTGCTGGGGGTGGACCCGTCCCGCTGCCTGGCGGTGGAGGACTCGCCCACCGGCGTGGCGGCGGCACGGGCGGCCGGCATGCGGGTCGTGGCCGTGGACAGAGGTGTCTTCGACTCCGAGGCCCTGGCTGCTGCCACCCGGGTCATTCCCGATCTGGGCGGCTCACATCCGGGTGCGACAAAGAAACCGGCCGGGGGCTAGGTTCGTGGAGGTGAGACGCACCAAGATCGTGGCCACGCTGGGGCCGGCTACCGACTCCTACGAGAAGGTAAGGGATCTGGTGTCGGCGGGCATGGACGTTGCCCGCCTCAACTTCTCCCACGGCACCCACGAGATGCATCGACGCTGGCACGGCTGGGTGCGGGCCGCCTCCGACGAGACGGGGCGGAATGTGGCTGTGCTCCAGGACATCCAAGGACCCAAGCTGCGGGTGGGCCGGTTCCCGGGCGGCGAGGTGGAACTGGAGCCCGGCGCCACCGTCACCCTGACCACGGACGACACGATGGGCTCCGAGGACCTGATCCCGGTGGACTACCCGTATCTGACCGAGGACGTGGAGGAGGGGCACCGGATCGTCCTGGCCGACGGGCTCATCGTACTGGAGGCCACTGCGGTCGGCCCGTTCGGGATAACGGCCGTGGTGAAGGTGGGTGGACCGCTGGGCGATCGCAAGGGCGTGGCCTGTCCCGACACGCGTCTGCGCACACCGGCGGTGACGATGAAGGACCGAGAGGACCTGGAGCTGGGGCGGGAGCTGGGGGTCGACTATGTCGCCGCCTCCTTCGTGAGCACCGGTGAGGACGTGCGGCAGGTGCAGGAGCTGTGCGGGGATGCTCCCGTCGTGGCGAAGATCGAGCTGGCCGTCGCCTACGAGAACCTGGATGAGATCCTGGCGGAGGCGGACGGGGTGATGGTGGCGCGGGGAGATCTGGGCGTGCAGCTCCCGCTGGAGCGGATACCCATCATCCAGGCCGACATCCTGACCCGCACCAACGCCGCCGGGCGGCTCAGCATCACCGCCACCGAGATGCTGGAGTCGATGACCAACGCCCAGCGACCCACCCGGGCGGAGGTGACCGATGTCGCCAACGCCGTCCTGGGAGGAACCGACGCCGTCATGCTGTCGGGGGAGACGGCCGTCGGCCGCTATTCCGTCCGGACCGTGGAGACGATGGCCCGTATCTGCCAGGAGGCGGAGATGTCGCCCATGGCCCGCCGGCAGCCGGTTCCGTTCGTGGGGGCGGTGAACCGGGTGGCGTCCGCCGTGGCGCAGGCCGCCACCGAGGCTGCCACCCACCTGGGAATCAGCACGATCGTGGCCTTCACCGAGTCGGGCAACACGGCCCGGCTCATCTCCAAGTACCGTCCCGCCGCCTCCATCGTGGCTTTCAGCGCCTCCGAGGAGACCCGCCGGAGGATGGCCCTGTACTGGGGGGTGACCGCCTACGACTTCCAGCGCCGCGAGTACACCGATCACGAGATCGCGGCGGCCGAGAAGTTCCTGGAGCGGGAGAAGCTGTGCCATCGGGGCGATCTGGTGGTGATGGTGGCGGGAATCCCGCCCAACCAGCGCTCTTCCACCAACCTGATGAAGATCCACCTGGTCGGGGAGCGGGAGACCGGCGTTCTGTCCCAGCGCAGCCAGAGGCGCTCACCGGAGGTGGGCGGACTGGGGGTGTGAGCCCCGCCGCTATCATCCGCCGGCCATGGGTCAGACGATCGAGATCAACGGCGCCCGCCGCATCGGAGACGTACTGGTGATCGACACCGACCGGTCGCTGGCCGGCCAGGACGGTGAGGCGTACACGCCCGGTTACACAGCGTCGTCGCCCACCTTCCCGGCCCGGCTGGCAGAACGGCTCTTCGAAGCGGACGTGGACATCGACCGGGTCCATGTCATGTCCAACGCGGTGACCATCAGCCGCTCGGGTGGCTGGACCGACGAGGCGGAGAATCTGGCCCGGCAGGTCGTCACCGGCTTCTTCCGCTACTACTGACTCCTCCCCCTCCGCCCGGCAGCGGAAACGGCCCTATTCGCCCTCGGTGGTGCTGGCCGTCTCCGGCTGGCTCGTGGACGTCGTGGTGGTGTCGGGCTCCGTGGTGGTGGTCGTCTCCGGCACCGTCGTCGTCGTGGTCGTGGTGGGACAGGTCTCCTCGGTGTCGGGAACCCGGCAGGGATGGACCTCGATGATCTCCCTCTGCGGGAGGTAGCGCACCGGCCACTCTTCGACCGTCTCCTCGTCTCCGGTGGTGATGGTGCGGGTCACCAGCACGCTCCAACCCTCCCGGGGCCCCTGTAGCTGCCGGCTCTCGTCCACCTCCAGGTCCGGGTTGGGCCGGTACTCCGGCTCGGGAGGTTCACGGAAGTCGTAGCGGTCTGAGCGATTCCCCCGAACCTGCCTGGCGTCGGGTCCACCCTCCGCCACGACCCCCACGGACATGCTTCCGCCCGCCTGCTCGCCCGACAGGATCCGGCCGTCGTTGTTGCCGTAGAAGCTGACGGCTATGGAGGTGTCGGTGTAGGAGGTCTTGATGAGGATCCCGGAGTCGTCGTCGTTGCGGAAGACGAGATCGGGGAGGGGCCAGGAGATGGTGGCTTCGATCCCCTCGGGGTACCGGGAGAAGTAGAAGGAGTGTGGCTTGTGCTCCACATCCTCGTAGCCGCCCCAGAAGACGGCGTTGTAGAAGGTGGTGGCGAACTGGGAGACCCCGCCCCCCACGGTGTCGACTATCTCCCCGCCGATGATCGTGCCCGCCGGCAGGTAGCCCTCTTCCTCGGTGCGCCGACCCACGTGGTCGTTGAGCGAGAACGTCTCGCCGGGTGCCACGATCGCTCCGTCCACCTCGTCGGCCATCAGATGGATATTCGTCACTCGCGCCGCGCAGCAGTCGTGGTAGGTGGTGAACGACGAGACGAGGTGCTGGATGTCGAGTTCCTCCAGGTCGGAGGTGGTCACCTCCGGGGCCGCCCCCTCCTGCAGAGGCAGCTCCGCCCGCCGGAGGGAGGTGCGGGCCGCGGCCGACAGGACGGAGGTGGTCTCCTCGGCGTCGAGGAGGGTGCCGGGGCGGCCGGGCACCACGGACACTTCGTTCCCGGAGATCTCGAAGCGGGCGTTCACCGGCTCCGACTCGAAGTCGGCCCGCACTCCCTGCAGGCGGCTCTCCACGACCTCTGCGTCGAAACCCAGCTCGATGCGGGGCGGATCCTCCCTGGTGGTCGCCACGAACGCCTCCTGCAGGTCCGGGACCGAGAAGGTGACCGTCGTTCCGTCCTCGGCGGTGAGCACGATGGGAGCGGATAGCATCAGGCTGGCCTCGGCCCGGGCGGCATCCACCTCCGACGAAGTGATCGCCGGCGCCTCGTCCCGCACCGGCAGGGCGACCGTCTCCCGGTCCAGCCGGAGGGCCACCTCCAGGATCGACTCGGCCGCGGCGGATCGGTCGATGCGCCTCCCGGGACGGGGATGGCGGGACACCGGCTCCCCGTCCACGAGCTCCACTGCTCCGTTGAAGGGAGGATCGCCCACTATGGAGCGGTCGAATCCCGCCAGGATCTCCTCCAGGGCGGCCGAATCCAGAGAGCCAGACGGGGTGAGCTCCGTGGACCTGCCCAGATGCCCGATCCACCAGAAGAAGTCGGCCAGAGGATTGTCGCTTCGCCCGACCATCATGGCCTCTTCGGCCAGCTCGTTCTCATGCAGGTCGAAGCCGGCCTGGGCGGGGAGGAGCGATGCCTCCTCGCCTTCTATCCGCAAGCTCACCGGCTCCGCCGCCAGGCGCTCCTCCAGGTCCTGGAGCAGGAAGGTGGCTTCCTCCGGAGTCGAGCCGCCCAGCTCGACGTCCAGAACCGTCACCGAGCCCTGTATCCGGCTCTGGTTGCCCCAGCGGACGATGCCGTATACAGCGCCCACCAGCACCACGATGCCGACGACACCGAGGAGCGGAAGGGATTTTCGGGAGCGAAGGGGTGGGCTGGGCGACAATGTTCCGTGACGTGGTTCCAGGGAAAGGGCGCAGGCGCGGCGGGCGCGACCTCAGGGTTCCCCCCAGGCGATTCTAGAACCCGGGGCGGCTTGTGGGAGCAACGGTGGGGAGCCCCGTATGCAGCGGCCTCTGACCTCTCCAATCGCTTGGCAAGTTGATCGCCGAAGTTAGACGCACGGGAGGCCCCTCCGGTTCCCGGCCGGGCTGCGAGCACAGGACGTGGAGCGGGCCTATCGGCCGTATGCCTCGGCCAGCAGGTCGATGGCCGTGTCGACATGAGCCAGCTCGGTGCGGCGGTTGAGGATGGCGAGTCGCAGCACATAGCGGCCGTCCACCGACGTGGAGGACAGGAACACGTGCCCACTGCCGTTGGCGGCCTCCAGGGCCCGCCGGCTCCGCTGATCATCGGGGCATCGGAAAGCCACGATCGACAGGTCGGGTCGCCACAGCTTCTCCACCCACTCGGCCCGCCGGAGACGGTCGTAGGCGTGCTCGGCCAGATCCAGCGCCTCGTCCAGCTCGGTCCGGAAGGCGGCTACGCCGTGGAGCTGCAGGGGCAGCCAGACATGCATGCCCCGGTACGGGCGGGTGAGCTCGGGGCCCAGGGAAGAGAAGTCCAGCTCATCCTCCCAGTGGTCCTGGAGGTAGGCGCCCCGACCGGAGTTGGCGTCTACCAGCACGGAACGGTCCCGAACCAGCAGGGCACCCACCCCGAACGGTATCGACAGGCCCTTGTGGGGGTCGAGGGTGATGGAGTCCGCCGCTCCGATGCCCACCAGGCGCTTTCGGCCCCGCTCGGTGAGCTGGAAGAAGCCGCCGTAGGCCGCGTCCACATGGAACCACAGCCCCTGCTCGTCCGCCACCGACGAGATGTCCGAGAGCGGGTCGATCGCCCCGCTGTCGGTGGTACCCGCCGACCCGACCACCAGGAACGGCTTCAGCCCTTCGGTTCGATCGGCCTCGATCCGGCCCGTCAGTGCCTCCACGTTCATGCGGAGGTCCTCGTCCACAGGAACCACCCGGATTCGGGAAGCCGGGAAGCCTGCCAACCGCGCGGCCTTGGTGATGGAATGGTGGGCGTGGGCGGTGGCATAGGTGGTTCCACCGAGGAAGTCCTCGGGCAGCCGGGCTGTCCGGGCCGCCACCAGCGCGGTCAGGTTGGCTATGGACCCGCCCGAGAGCAGGACCCCGCCAGCGTTCGCCTCCGGAAGCTCGAAGATCTCCCGCAGCCAGCGGAGCACGGTGGCCTCCAGGAGCGACAGGCCGGGTGCCCCCAGGCTGACTCCCGTGTACCGGTTCAGGCCGCTGGCGAGGAACGATCCCAGCGCGCCGGTGAACAGGCCCCCGTTGGGGATATAGGCCATGTGGCCTCCGGCGGGATGGAGGGATCCGGCCTTGTTGGCCATCTGCACGAGCCCCATGATCTCGTCCGGGTCCCGCCCCCGCTCGGGGGGCGGTGTCGAGATGAGCTGCTCTTCCTCCGGCTGGAGAGGGGTCCCGTTCAGGGGAAGGCCATCGAGGGAGGCGTAGAAGTCGTCCAGGAGGCGGCTCACCGCCTGGGTGAGCTCATGCCGCTGCTCGGGATCGGGCTCGAGAGGAATGCTCATGAGTGGTGACCGAAGGTACCCACGACCTTCGTGGGCCACGATACACCCCCCGGCGGAGGTGAAGAGCTCAGGCCGGGCGGACGACATGGCACGGATCGGGAGCGGAGCGAGTACCTTCCCTGCTGTGACGAGCGACGCGGGAACCTGATGAACGGCCAGATTCTGGTGATCGGTGGCGGATGCATGGGTGTCGCTACCGCCCACCATCTTCTCTCCTGCGACCCGTCCCTCGACGTCACCGTGCTGGAGAGGGACCCGTCCCTGGCCCGGTCCTCCACGCTTCTCTCCGACGGGAATGTCAGGATCCAGTTCAACCTGGAGGAGAACATCGCCATCTCCCTCTATGCCCTGGAGGTGCTGGAGACGTTCGCCGACGACATGGCGGTGGGCGATCACCGCCCCGAGGTGGCGATGAAGAAGCAGGGCAACCTGTTCCTGGTGGATGAGGAAGGTGAAGAGGCGGCCCGGGCCGGCCTCGCCCAGCAGCTCCAGATGGGGGCGCGAGTGGAGTGGATGGGTCCGGACGAGATCGCCGACCGGTATCCACCTCTCCGCTCCGATCGTTTCATCGGCGGCACCTTCGGGCCGGACGACGGCTCCGTCGACCCCACCGGGGTCGTGCAGGGTCTGAGGAGATCGGCGGCGGCGCGGGGTGCGGTGATGGAGGCTGCGGACGTGGTGGGCATCGACGTCGAAGGTGGGCAGGTGCGGGGTGTGCGGCTGGCAGACGGCGCCCGCCGGGGCGCCGACGCAGTTGTCGTCTGTGCCGGCGCCTGGTCCACCGATCTGCTCGCCACGGCCGGGGTGGAGATACCGGTCGTGCCCGTCATGCGGACCGTCTATGTCGTGTCGACCGACGTGGGCAAGGGGGTGGAG
>JBKHJQ010000040.1:0-11221 GCA_046538055.1 Actinomycetota bacterium | reverse complement strand
ATCACGACCTGCTGGCGGAGGCCCTGGCGGCCGAGGTAGGGCGAGCCGTGAGCTACCGGGACGTGGAGACCGACGGAGCCGCACGAGCGGCGGGCCTGATCGCCGACCTCATCTAGCACGCGTTCGAAAGGAGAAAGGGATGTAGAGAAGAGGCAGTTGTGACCCTGATTGGTCGATCGACCGACCTAGAAGTACGACAGGAGGCAGACATATGACAACAACAGAGAGAAGGAACGGCGTCGACGTCCAGGCGCTCTTCGGAGCCCTGGATGCCGTGAAGGCCCAGCCCGAGGCTGCCAAGTTCCAGTTCCGGGCCACCAACGAATGGGTGAGCGGCACCCACAGCCGGAGCAGGATCCACGACTTCTTCGGCCTGGGCGCGGAGCAGGCGCACAAGCGCTCCCACACCTTCGATGCCGACCATCCCGAGCAGCTCGTCGGCACCGACGAGGCACCCTCCCCGGCCGAGTACCTCCTCCATGCCCTGGCGGCATGCATCACCGCCGGCATCGGCAACGTGGCGGCCGCCCGGGGCGTGAACCTCCGCAAGGTGGAGTCCACCGTGACCGGAGACATCGACCTGGTGGGGCTGTTGGGCATCGACGACTCGGTCCGCAACGGGTACCAGGGCATCGACGTCCAGGTCCGGATCGAGGGCGACGCCGGAGCCGACGAGCTCCGCAAGGTGGTGGAGCGGTCCGTGGCCCGCTCCGCCGTCTACGACGTGCTCACCAGCGGCACGTCGGTGTCGGTTTCGGTCGACGCCGCGGAGTGATCCGCCGCACAGGGACGGCCGGGTGTCATCCCCGGCCGTCCCCCACCCCAGGAGGAGGATCATGAGAGACGACTATGACGCCGTTGTGGTCGGATCCCGGGTGGCGGGGGCGCCCACCGCGCGTCTCCTCGCCTTGCGCGGCCACAGGGTGCTGATGGTGGACAGGGCTTCGATGCCGTCCGACACGGTGTCCACCCATGCCATCCTGCGCACGGGGGTCCTCCAGCTCACGCGCTGGGGGCTGGTCGACCGGGTGGCGGCGGCGGGGACGCCGGCCGTGAGCGACATGACACTGGGGTTTGGTGAGGAGCGAATCCCCTTCCGGATGAAGGACGACTTCGGGATCCGCCGCCTCTACGCCCCTCGCCGGTTCGTGCTCGACTCCATACTGGCGGACGCCGCCACCGAAGCGGGGGTGGAGCTGGCCGAGCGAACTCGCCTCGTCGACCTCGCCAGGGATTCGTCCGGGACGGTCTCCGGGGTTGTCCTGGAGAGGGAAGGGAGGACGAGACGTGTGACGGCCCGGATGGTGATCGGGGCCGACGGGATCCGCTCGCGGGTGGCCGACCTGGTGGGCGCTACCACCGTGACACGGCATGTGCCCGCCAACACGGTCCACTACGCCTACTACACCGGCACCGGCTTCGAGGGCTTCTGGTTCCAGTTCACGCCCGGCATCAACGCCGGTCTGATCGCCACCAACGACGACGCGGTCTGCGTCTTCGTGGGGAGGCCGGTCGGGCGCATGGGTCGGTGGCGGGACGGGCCGGAGGCCGAGTTCCGCCGCCTGTTGGGCGAGGCGGGTGCCGACCTGGCCGAGCGGGTGGAGTCGGGAAGGCGGGTGACCCCCTACCGAGGAACCCGGCCCCTGCCGGGCTTCATCCGCAGACCCTGGGGACCAGGGTGGGCCCTGGTGGGTGATGCCGGCTACTCCAAGGACCCCATCTCCGCCCACGGGATCAGCGACGCCCTCCGGGACGCCGAGCTGTGCGCCCGGGCGGTGGACGCCGGGCTCCGGGATCCATCGCGGGCCGCCTCGTCTCTGGCGGAGTACGAGCGAGTGAGGGACGTGCTCTCATGGCCGATCTACCAGGAGTCCCAGGCCCTGGCCGACTTCGGCTGGGACGCCCAGGAGGCCTCCTCCCGGATGCGGGTGATCAGCCAGACCGTGCGCGAGGAATGCGCCGCCCTCGTCTCCCTTCCCGCCTGGCCGGAGATCGAGGCAGCCGTGCCCGCCTAGCCCTACGAGGGCAACCGGTGGTGCTGTCCGTGCAGCGAGTCCCGGCGATCTGCCCTTCCCAGCAGCGATACGCTTCGTCTCGGTGAAGCAAGTCCGATGAGCGAAGTGAGCGAACCATCCGAGCTGTACGGGCTCCCGGTCTCGGAGTTCACGAAGGAGCGGGACCGTCTGGTCCGCGCTCTCCGGGAGGAGGACAGGAGAGAGGAGGCATCGGCCGTAGCGGAGCTCCGCAAGCCGACCGTCGACGCCTGGGGGCTCAACCAGGTGGCACGCCGACACCCCGATCGGGTGGCGGCGCTCGTGGAGGTGCACCGGTTGCTGCGGGAGGCTTCGGATGGGCGGGCCATGCGGGAGGCGTCGGAGATGCGGACCCGCCTGTTCGAGGAGCTGCTGGAGCTGGCCGCGGCGGCGTTGGAGGAGGCGGGTCTCGCCTCCTCCGGGCCGGTCACCGAGCGCATGTCCCGGACGCTCCTGGCCGCCGCCTCCGACCCCGAGACCGAGCGTGCGCTGCAGGCGGGGGTCCTGGCCCGCACGGCCGAGATCTCCGGCGTGTGGCCCAACATCGCCCTCCCTTCGGCACCGTCCAGCGACAGGAGACCCGATCCTGCCCTCATAGAGGAGAGGGAGCGCCTGGAGCAGCGGGCGGAGGAGCTCTCCGCCGAGGCGGTGGAGCTGCGGAGAGTGGCCCGACAGGCGCGCGAGGTCCTCGACCAGGCCCGGGAGGAGTACGAGGAGGCGGATCGAGCGGCCCGGCACGCGGAGAAGGCGGCCCGGGAGGCGGAGACCGAGGCGAAAGCGGCCCGGCGGCGGTTACGCAGCCCGGAGGGCGGGTAGGAAGCTCCAGTGACCCTCTCGACACTCGACCCCGGCAGCGCCCGGCTGTGGCGATCATCGTCCTCTGGTCATCATCGGTGGCCCTGGCCCCGGCGGTGGACGCCCACGGGAGCTCATAAGACGATGATGGCGACACCCACGAAGCCCGGCAGATGACGGTCGTCAGGACTGTCCTGGTGGCCCTGGCCGCCACGGTGGGGTTCGTGGTGGGCTTCTACGCCGGAGTGGTGGCGTTGCTGTCGGTGGTGGGTCTCGACGGCTTCCGCGGTTGGCAGTTCCCCCTCGCCACCCTTCCCGCCGGGGGAGTCGTCGGGGGTCTGGCGGCGGGCCTGGCGACGCCGGGAAGGCCGTGGCGGTCGGTCCTGGCAGCCGCTCTGGCGGGGGCGCTTCTCGTCATGGGACTCGTCTACCTGATCGACGCCGACTTCGGGGTGGCCATCATCTCAGGGGCGGCGGCGGTGGCGGCCGCCGCTTCGGTCACCGCCGGCGCCCGATCGGGCCGACCATGACTTCTCGTCTGTTCGGATCAACGACCATATGGGTGGTGGATGCCCACTGAACACAATCAGCGAGTGACGAGACAGTGGCTCAGGCTGCTTCCAGCTGAGGCCTCCGGCCGCCGGACACGTGATCGACTGTCGTCACCTTCTTGGCCAGCAGTGCCGGGTTCCAGAACGTGTTCGCCCCCGTGAGCACTCCGAGCCGGACCTTTGTGGTCACCTGGGACCAGGCCGTCAGCAGGGTGTACGCATCGAATGTGTCCTGATCGGGCGGTCCCATGCAGGACAGAGCGTGCTCCCAGGTCCAGAGGGAATCGTATCCCAGCTCCTCTGCCCGTACCGCAGCCTGGCGCGCCTCGGTCCACGAGAACACCTGATTCCACAACTGCAGCCCCAGCTTCACGGCCCCGCACCCTAGCTGTGGCTGCTGTCGCCAGGTGCCCGATGGTCCGCCCCCGTCGGGCGCTCAGCCGGCGACGGCTCTAAGCACCCGGGGGATGAACCGGAAGGGGAAAGCCCGGGCTGACACCTCGTCCACCGTGCCGGTGGTGAGCACGCCTAGCTCCGGGCAGTAGAACAACCAGGATCCGGTGGCGCCGCTGTGACCGACGAGGCGGAGCGGCTTGCGACCGGGTGCGTTGAGGGCTCCCACCTTGAAGTGCATCATGCCCAGGCCGTAGTGGATGAGAGGCCAGATGACCCGGTTGCGCCGCTGCTCCATCATGGGGTAGGTGCCCGGATGGGAGAAGAGCTCTCCCCGGATCAGTGCCGCCAGGAAGCGCAGGGCGTCGTCGGCGCTGCCGTACAGGTCGTTGAACGATGCCATGGCCCCGGGAATGACGAGGGGCCGCCCCTTCGACCAGACGTCGGTGGCGACCGGAGCAGGGTCGAGCGGCTGTGACTTGCCCGGCAGCCACGTCTGGCGAAGGTCCAGCGGCAGGACGATCCTCTGCTCAAGAGCTGCGGCGAAGGAGTCGCCTGTGACCGACTCGATGATCGCTATCAGGAGCTGGAACCCGGTGTCGGAGTACCGTCCCTTCCGGCGGCGAGCAGTGGGATCTTGCGGTGGGAAGTGGTGGCGCAACTGGTCCCGTGTGATGGCCAGGATGTCGTCGAAATCCCATGAGACGTCCTCGCCATCGGCGATGCGGCGATACATGCTCGTCCCGCCGGATGGCTTGCCCTCCAGGTAGTCGGCCAGGCCGGAGGTGTGGCTGAGGAGGTGGAACACGGTGATATCCGGTGTGTGGTCGGTGTCTCCGATCCGATGCAGCCCCGCCACCTGGTCGGCTCCCAGGTATGTGGAGATGGGCGAGTCCAGGTCGACCTTCCCCTCCTCGTGGAGCTGGAGGACGAGGGTGGCGATGTGCAGCTTGGTGACGCTGGCGAGGAAGAAGGGCGTGGCAGGGGTCATGGCGGCGCCATCGGCGTTGGCGGTCCCGGCTGCGCCTACCCATCGGAAGGACCCGTCGCCCCGCTCCACACCTACGACGGCGTGGCCATACTTCGCCCTGGATGCCAGGCCGTCTACGAGGCCCTGCAGTCGCTCGGCCATCACGCCAGGGTCCTGGTCGCGGTGGAACTGGTCATGGCCATGCCTCCTATTTCGGGATGCCGGTCGCGCTCGCCGGCTCGCTGAGTCGGGATGGTTGCTAGTGTGGATGGCCCTCCGGCGATCTGCCCAGGGTCCAAGGTCCCTTGCCGACTCGTGTCCGTCCATCCCGGGTATGTCATCGACTCAGTCCTCACCTACGTCCTTCCCGAGGACCGAGAAAGTGTCACAGGCAGCCTGTACGTTGCGGACATGGGAACGGAAGTAGGGGACATGGGAAGGGAAGAGGAGGCTTCTCGCGACGGCGTACCCCTCATCATTCCCCGGCTCGCCGATCCGGCGGGGGCATCGGTCGAGGAGCGGGATGAGCATCTCGCCCTGCTGGAGGCAGCACGCCAGGCCCTGGAGGTGGAGTGGACCGAGACCCTGGCGGCCGCAGTGGATGCAGGCGACAGTGACTTCATGGGCTACCCGACCACAGTCGCCTATCTCAAGCATCGGATGGGGATGGCAGCCGGTCGGGCCAACCGGTACGTCAAGAACGCACGGATGGCGAGTCGGCACGCCGCCACCTTCTCATCCTGGAAGCATCGCTTGATCACCGGCGACGAAGCCGATCTCCTGTTCCGCACCGCCGAGCGGTACCCCGACGAGTACCAGGAGGCCGAGCATGGGTTGCTGGAGCTGGTCGGCGACGGTATCGAGGAGACAAGGCGGCTAGTGGACTACTGGACGAGCCACGTAGAGTCCCCGAGGCGGCGCCTGGAGCAGGAAGAGCAGATGGAACGACGGCACTGCCGTGTCACCAGAAGGACCAACGGGATGGTCTCCGGCGAGTTCGCCCTACCTACTCTGGAAGGAGAGTCGCTCCTCTCGGCGCTGGACGTTCTCATGCCCGCTCCCGCCGACGGCGACAGCCGCACTGCCGTCCAGCGTCGGGCCGACGCTCTCGGGGACCTCGCCCGCGCCTTTCTCGACGGCTCGGAGTCTCCCACCGTGGCCGGTGAGCGTCCCCACCTCAATGTCCATGTCGAGCTTCCCGCCCTCCAAGGTGCCGCTGGGCTCAACGAAACGGAGGACGGCGTCGCCCTGGATCCGTTCCTCACCGATCAGATTTCCTGCGATGCCTCGGTGTGTCGCATCGTCTTCGGTCCCCGCTCGGAGATACTCGATGTGGGACGCAAGACGCGGGTGGTCCCGGCAGCTACCCGACGGGCCGTGGCGGCCCGCGACCGGAATTGCGTGGCTACCGGCTGCGACCGACCGGCCAGGTGGTGCGACGTCCATCACGTCGAGCACTGGCTGGTGGGCGGCGAAACCGAGCCGGGGAACCTCGTCCTGTTGTGCCGGTATCACCACAGCCGGGTGCATCTGGACCTGCTCACCGTGGAGGCACCCGGATCGACGCCGCTTCAGGAAGTCGGCGGGGCCCGAAGTACCTAGGCCGGTCCCCGGCCGGGACCGGCCGTTCGAGTCCCCCAGCTTCTCCGCTCCATTCCAGCAGGCATCCGGTGGGAGGAGAAGGGTTAACCGGCTATCGAGAGTAGGCAGAGGGACGATTACCTCGCCTACGGCTCGTACATGTCGAGGGTGATCGCTTCCACCGCTCCTTCGGAATCGATGAAGAAGTCCACGGTCGTCCAGTTCAGGCAGCTGTCCTGTGGACCGAGCTCAGGCTGCACGCTCATCCTCTCATGAGTCTCGTAGCCTTCGGGGGGCGGAATGGGCGGCGAAGCACAGTGGGGGTGCTCTCCTACTGTCACCTCGTAGCCGTCGAGTCCACCGAGCGTGTCGAGCGCCGAGAACGGACCGACGTAGGCGCGGAACAAGTCGACGTCGAGTCGCCAGGTCTCCGGCCGGCGTAGTTCTTCTCCCGGCACGTTCTCGACGATCGACCGGCCCAGCCCCAGGTCGACGGTGTCTGCCAGCGGTAGCTCCCGAAAGGTGCCATTTGTGGGGTCGTTGGCGAACTGGATGAACGACTCGATCAGCGCCTCAGCCCGTGCATCTCCACCGAGGGCGTTGCCGGCCGTCTCCGACGAGTGGGGTTCCCCGAGGGTGAGGATGGCGGGTCCCGTGGAGTAGCTGAACCCGTTGCTCTCGATATCCAGGATCATCCGTCCGGTCGGACCCTCGGGACCGCCAGCGGGGTCGGTCCGGTGCACGGAGGCGGTCACGTACCGGCCGTCGAACTGGAGGTGGCGGAGCGACTGCGGTTCGGGGACCGAGTAGCTGCGGACTTCGCCGTCGGTAGCCACCACGTCGACGGTGGTGATTCCCTGGTGGAGCTCCTCCTCCTTCCCGACGGCCAGCAGATCGCCGTCGGGGGCGAGCGCCAGGTCGAGGACCGTGTCGCCCTGGGCGATCCTGCCGAAGGGCGACTCTGCCGGTTCTCCTGAGTCCGTGTACCACTCCACCCAGGTGCCGTCCCCGAAGGTGAAGAGGAGACCGACTCGATCCTCTGTCGCCACGGCATCTCCCACCGGCGCAGTCCGTTCCTCTCCGGTCAGGCCGGACCGTCGGTCGCTCATCCGGAGGAACCGGCGGGCTTCACGGGTGCCCAGGTCATAGAACATGAGATCCGGGTTGTCGCCCGGCTCGTCGCCGCCGGTCGTGAAGAGGAAGCCGGGCTGCTCCCGGCCGGCGGCGACACCGCTGAGGGTGACGTACTCGTCGTCCTCTCCACTCACCAGCGGCTCCGCTTCCGGGGACCCGGCGTAGTCCCAGACCCAGATCCCGTCACAGCACCCGACCGAGTAGACCAGCACGTCCCCCACGAAACCACCTGTTGCGGGAGCATCCGTCAGCTCCGAGAGCTCGTATCGTTTGGTGCCGTCCACCACCGACAGCACTCCGTCCTCGAAGACTGCATATCGCGCGGGTGGGTCGGCAGGCCACGTCGACTCCGGGTCGGTCGAGTCGGTTGTCGAAGGAGCCGGTGAGGTGGTCGACGTGGTCGGGACGGTGCCAGAGGTGGTGGACGGCGGCTCCGGAACGGTGGACGACGTCACCCCCGTCGATTGCTCCGGCTCAGAGGAGAGAGTCGGTTCCGGTGCCGAGTCGGAACAGGACGTCGAGAGCAACGCCATACACGCCAGGAGGATGTGAGTCTTGCGCACAGTCGAAGGGCCTTTCAGCTCGAGCTCCTTCACAGAGACGTTCCAGCCACCCCGACTGGTTCCTACACAGTTTCCGGTGCAACGACGGGAGACATCTCGGTCGAATCCCTGGAGCACTGATCCGCATCGACCCAAGCCGGCCGATTCCCACCCCTCACAGTTCTGTGTGCATACCCGCACAATGGATGTAGGGAGGTGCACTCTCAATGCGGTGAGTCGACTCCGCCCGGAGTCAGCTGCAGCCGAGGCTGTTCCCGCAGTTGAGGCACTTGTAGCAAGAGCCGTTGCGGACGGTGATGTGGCCGCACTCGTCACACATCGGGGCGTCGCCCATCATCTCGCTCAGCGCCGACTGCATGGAGGCGGTGCCGGCGTCCCGGGCGGCCACCACCTGCGCCTTCTCCTCCTGGGGGATGGACTCGCTCGTGACGTTGGAGTCGGCGAAGCGGGCGGCTTCCTCCACCGCATCCACATCCGAGTCGGAGATGGCGTCGTCCAGGTCCAGCTGGTAGCCGGCCTCCGCCGCCACGCCCTTCTTGGGCTCGGGCAGCTCCATGTCCCGGTTGGGCGGCACCTGGGCCAGCTCGTCGCGGTGCAGGTACTCCACCCCCAGGCTGCGGAACACGTAGTCGATGATGGAGTTGGCCATCTTGATGTTGGGATGCCCCTCCACCATGCCCCTGGGCTCGAAGGTCTGGAAGGTGAACGTGTCCACGAACTCCTTCAGCGGCACCCCGTACTGGAGGCCCTTGCTCACCGCGATGGCGAAACAGGACAGGATGCCCTTGAGGGTGGCGCCTTCCTTGGCCAGGTCGATGAAGATCTCGCCCAGCGTGCCGTCGTCGTACTCGCCGGTGCGGACGAACACCTTGTGGCCGCCCACCCGGGCTTCCTGGTTGTAGCCGGTCCGGCGGGCCGGCAGCAGGAAGCGGGGCGGCTTCATCCCCTGGGCGTAGGCCTGGGTGGGGGAGAGGCCGGCGGGGATGTTGCCCCAGTGGATCTTCCCCTCCGCCTCCATCGCCCGGGTGATGTCGTCGTCCTCCTCGTCGGAGACGCCGTCGTCGGACTTGGAGTTGAGGGGTTGGGCCGCCTTGGAGCCGTCCCGGTAGAGGGCCATCGCCTTCAGCCCCAGCTCCCAGGACATGTGGTAGGCCTCCTCGATGTCCTCGGGGGTCACCTCGGTGGGCATGTTGATCGTCTTGGAGATCGCCCCGGAGATGAACGGCTGGGCGGCGGCCATCATCTTGATGTGGCCGGTGTGGTGGATGAACCGCTTCCCGTCCCGCCCGTTGCGGTTGGCGGTGTCGAACACCGACAGGTGCTCGTCCCGCAGGTAGGGGGCGCCTTCGATCGTCTGGCGGCCGCAGATGTGGTCGTTGGCCTCCTGGATCTGCTGGCGGGTGAAGCCGAGGGCGGCCAGCAGGTCGAACTCCCACGCCGTGTACTCGTCGGGGGAGAGGCCGATCCGCTGCAGCGCCGCCTCGCCCACCGTGAACACGTTGAAGGCGTGGCGCAGCTCGAACACCGACGGGAGGGCCTTCTCGAAGCGGTCGATCTCGTCTACGGTGAAGCCCTTCTCCGCCAGCGACTCCCGGTTGATGTGGGGAGCGCCCTCCAGCGACGAAGTGCCCACCAGGTAGGTGACCATCTCGGAGATCTGGTCCTCGGTGTAGCCGAGATGGCGCAGGGCCGGCGCCACCGACTGGTTGGCGATCTTGAAGTAGCCGCCGCCGGCCAGCTTCTTGAACTTCACCAGCGAGAAGTCGGGCTCCACGCCGGTGGTGTCACAGTCCATCAGCAGCCCGATGGTCCCGGTAGGCGCCAGAACACTGGCCTGGGCGTTGCGGTAGCCGTGCTCCTCGCCCAGGGCCAGTGCCTGGTCCCAGGAGTCCCGGGCAGCGGCCAGCAGGTCAGGCGGGGTCAGCGTCGAGTCGATTCCCATCACCTTGTGGGACACGTCCTCGTAGTCGGGGTCGTTGTAGGCGGCCCGGCGATGGTTGCGGATCACCCGCAGCATCGACTCGGCGTTGTCCCCGTACTTGGGGAACGGCCCCACCGCGGCGGCCATCTCGGCCGAGGTGGCGTAGGCCTGCCCGGTGAGGGTGGCGGTGATCGCCCCGGCGATGGCCCGACCTTCATCGGAGTCATAGGCGATGCCCTGGCGCATCAGGAGCGAACCCAGGTTGGCGTAACCCAGACCCAGGGTGCGGTAGTCATAGGAGCCCTGGGCGATCTCGGCGGAGGGGAAGTGGGCCATGGCCACCGAGATCTCCAGCACGATCGTCCACAGCCGGATGGCGTGGCGGTAGGCCTCGGTGTCGAAGGTGCCGTCCGCCTGCTCGAACTTGACCAGGTTGAGGCTGGCCAGGTTGCAGGCGGTGTCGTCGAGGAACATGTACTCACTGCAGGGGTTGGATGCGTTGATCCGTCCTCCGGCCGGGGAGGTATGCCATTCGTTGATGGTGGTGTCGAACTGCAGGCCGGGGTCGGCGCACGCCCAGGCGGCCCTGGCGATGCGCTGCCACAGGTCTCGGGCCTTGACGGTCTTACGGGCCTGGCCGGTGGTGCGCTCGGTGAGCTCCCAGTCGCCGTCGTCGATGACTGCCTGGATGAAGTCGTTGGAGACACGCACCGAGTTGTTGGAGTTCTGGCCCGACACGGTGGCGTAGGCCTCACCGTTGAAGTCGGCGGGGTAGCCGCCGTGCTGGATGAGGAGGCGTGCCTTGTCCTCTTCGACCTTCTTCCAGTCGATGAAGTCCTCGATGTCGGGATGGTCGATGTCGAGGATCACCATCTTGGCGGCCCGGCGAGTGGTGCCGCCCGACTTGATGGCACCGGCCGCCCGGTCGCCGATCTTGAGGAAGCTCATCACCCCCGAGGACCTCCCTCCCCCGGACAGCAGCTCGTTCTCGGCCCGGATGTGGGAGAAGTTGGACCCTGCCCCGGAGCCGAACTTGAAGATGCGGGCCTCCCGCACCCACAGGTCCATGATGCCGCCCGGGTTCACCAAATCGTCTCTCACACCGAGGATGAAGCAGGCGTGGGGGGCAGGCCGCGAGTAGGAATCGGGGGAGGCGGTCATCTCCTCGGTCTCGGGATCGACGTACCAGAAGCCCTGGGCCGGCCCGGTGATGCCGTAGGCGTGAAAGAGGCCCGTGTTGAACCACTGCGGGCTGTTGGGGGCGGCCATCTGGTTGGCCA
>JBKHJQ010000435.1:0-2516 GCA_046538055.1 Actinomycetota bacterium | reverse complement strand
GGGTGAGACGGTGGATGTGAGCCTCATCTGGGAGGCCGCCGGGGAGATGACCATCCAGGCGGAGGTGGTGGAGCCGGCCGCCACGATGGACGATCCCACCGGCGGGGGCAACGGGCCGTGAGGCAGGGGAGATGGCCGGCCCTGGTGGCGGCCGCCCTGGTGGTGGCCGCCTGCTCGGGAGAGGCCGCACCGACTCGGGGGGAGACCCTCGCCCGTGACGTCGGGTGCCTCGCCTGCCACTTCCAGGGAAGCGACCTGGCGCCCACGTGGGAGGGCCTGTGGGGGAGCGAGGTGGAGCTGGCCGACGGCCGCACCGTGATCGCCGACGCCGACTACGTCCGCCGCTCCATCCAGGAGCCCTCGGCCGACGTGAGAGCCGGCTACGAGCCCACCATGCCCCTCATCCCCCTCACCGAGGCAGAGACGGAGGCGCTGGTGGACTACATCCGGAGCCGGGGATGACTGCCGCTTGGCTCCCGCCGGCCGCGATGCTTTCGCTCCCCGCCGTTCTCGCCTCCCTGCCCTCCCCACCGGTCAACGAGATCCACCTGGGCCCGCTTCGGCTCACCTTCTACGGGATCCTGGTGGCCACCGGTGTCGCCCTGGCCTGGTCGCTCGTCAGGAGGCGGTTCGCCGCCCGGGGCGGAAGCGCAGACCGGGTGGACACCCTGGTGGGGAGGATGGTGGTCGTCGGGTTCCTGGGGGCCCGTCTCGCCTACGTCTCCACCCATCTCGACCGCTACGAGGGGGAGTGGTGGAAGGTGCTGGCGGTGTGGGAAGGGGGCCTGGCCCTGTACGGGGGCGTCACCGTCGGGGGGATCACCCTCTGGGTGCTGGCCAGACGCTGGGGGATGGACCTGGGCGACCTAGCCGACTCGCTGGCTCCGGCCCTGCCGCTCGCCCAGGCGGTGGGGCGCTGGGGCAACTACTTCAACCAGGAGCTGTTCGGCACCCCCACCTCGCTGCCGTGGGGTGTGGAGATCGCCCCCCCGAACCGCCCCGCCCTGTTCCCTCAGGCCGAGACGTTCCACCCCACCTTCCTGTACGAGTCGCTCTGGAACCTGGCCCTGGTGGGTCTGATCCTCTGGATGGATGCGACGGGGAGGGTGCGGCGGGGCCGGCTCATCGGTGTCTATCTGGCCGGCTACGGGGTGGTCAGGTTCCTCCTGGAGCTGATCCGCGTCGACACCACCTTCCGCCTGCTGGGTCTGAGCCGCAACGGATGGGTCTCCATCGGGGTGGTGGCGGCCGGTCTGGTGGCTCTGTTCTGGGATCGGTTCCCCGCCGGGCGCTTCCCGGGGAGGGCGGGATGAGCGCCGCCGGGTCCCCGGCCCGGTCGTCGCCACCGGATCGGCATCTGCCCATCGGTTTTACTCTGGGGGTGTGAGGGAACGCCCCCGCCCGTCCGAGATCCCCGACGCCCCCGGCGCCTACCTGTTCCGTGACCGTCACGGGAAGGTGATCTACGTCGGCAAGGCCAAGTCGCTCCGCTCCCGGGTTCCTTCCTACTTCTCCCGGGGGCTGATGGCGCGCACCCAGGCGATGGTGGACGCGGCCGAGTCGGTGGAGTGGATCATCACCGACAACGAGGTGGAGGCTTTGATGCTGGAGTACTCCCTCATCAAGCGGCACCGTCCCCGCTTCAACGTGCGCCTGGTGGACGACAAGTCCTACCCGTACCTGGCGATCACCCGCTCCGACGAGTGGCCCCGGGCCCGGGTGATGCGGGGCAAGAAGCGAAAGGGCACCGAGTACTTCGGCCCCTTCGCCCACGCCTACGCCATCCGCAAGACCCTCGACCTGCTGCTGCGCACCTTCCCGATCCGGACCTGCTCCGACGGCCTGTTCCGCCGCCAGAGGGCCCAGGGCAGGCCCTGTCTGCTCTTCCACATCGAGAAGTGCTCCGGGCCGTGCGTGAACGCGGTCGACCCCGAGGAGTACGCCCGCATGGTGGACGGTCTGGCCGACTTCCTTCGCGGCGACACCGACGAGGTGGTGGAGCGGCTCACCGCCGACATGCACGCCGCCTCCGACCGCCAGGAGTACGAGCAGGCGGCCCGCTACCGGGATCGCCTGGCCGACGTCAACCGGGCCCTGGAGCGCCAGGAGATCGTGACCGACCGGCGGGAGGACTTCGACCTGGTGGCGTTCTTCGGCGACGAGCTGGAGACGGCCTTCCAGGTCCTGCGGGTGCGACGGGGCCGGGTGGTGGGCCGGCGGGGGTCGGTGGTGGACCGGGTGGAGGACCTCACCGACGCCGAGCTGTTGGGCCGGGTCATCCGGGAGCTGTACGGCGATGATCCCCCACCCCGGCTGGTGGTCGTGCCCGTCGAACCCGACCAACAGGACGTGTTCGAGGCCTGGCTGTCGGAACGGCGGGGAGCCCGGGTGGAGGTGCGGGTGCCCCGTCGGGGAGCCAAACGGCGGCTGATGGAGACCACCGAGGTCAACGCCCGGGAGGCGTTCGCCCGCCACCGCTTCAAGCGTCATCAGGATCACAACGCCCGGGCCAAGGC
>JBKHJQ010000039.1:0-11373 GCA_046538055.1 Actinomycetota bacterium | reverse complement strand
CCACAGCCCCAGGCCGCGCACGTCGGTGATGCGTTCGGGGAACTGATCCTGGACCGAGCGGAGCTTGCGCTCCAGGTAGGCGCCCATCCTCTTGCCCCGCTCGATCAGCCCCTCCGACTCGATCACGTCGAAGGCGGCGACGGCGGCGGCGCATGAGACCGGGTTGCCGCCGAAGGTCGTGAGATGCGACAGCGGCGGGTCGAGGAAGGTGTCGAAGATCTCCGCGGTGGAGAGGATGGCACCGAGGGGAAGACCGCCCCCGAAGGCCTTGGCCAGGGTGACGATGTCGGGCACGACGCCCCATTCCTGGAACGAGAACCAGTGCCCGGCCCGGCCCATCGCCCCCTGCACCTCGTCGGTGATGAGGAGGGCGCCCCGCTCGCTGCACAGCCGGCGCAGTCCCGGGAGGAAGTCGTCGGAGGGTATCCGGACCCCTGCCTCACCCTGCACCGGTTCCACGATCACGGCGGCAACGGTGTCGTCGATGGCGGCGTCCGCTGCTGCCAGGTCGTCGAAGGGGATGAAGGTCACGCCATCCAGGAGAGGCTCGAACGGCTTGCGGTACTGCTCCTTCCAGCTGACCGACAGGGAGCCGAAGGTGCGTCCGTGGAAGGCGCGCTCGAAGGTCACGAAGCCCTTCCGGCCGGTGTACTTGCGGGCCAGCTTGAGGGCGCCCTCGTTGGCCTCCGTTCCCGTGCTGGTGAGGAAGCTCACCTCCAGATGCCCAGGAGCGACCCGCGCCAGCCGCCGGGCTATATCCACCTGCCCGGGGAGGGTGAAACGCCCGTACACGTTGACATGGGCGTAGCGGGCCATCTGCTCCTGCACCGCCTCCACCACCCGGGGGTGGGAGTGGCCCACGTTGGATACGGCGATCCCCGAGATCATGTCCAGGTACAGGCGGCCATCCGCCATCTTGAGCGTGCAGCCGGAGGCTTCCGCCACCACCAGGTCCTTGCGGCCGGGGATGGTCTGGGAGAGGTGGTGGGCGAAGTCGTCGCGCAGGGATTCGATGGCGTCGGGCTCGAGGGTGGGGGTGGGTCGGAGTCTCGTCATGGGTGTGGACCTCAGTCGTTGTCTTGGGTGATCCGGTGCCAGGGGATGGTGAGGCGCTCGAGCAGCACCACCAGGCCGAAGAAGGCGACGCCCAGCAGTGAGAGGAGGAAGATGATGGCGAAGACGGCGTCGGTGTTGACCGCCCGGTTCTCCAGCAACAGCAGATAGCCCAGCCCTCCCCGGGCTCCCACCCACTCCCCGAAGACGGCGCCCAGCACGCTGAACGTCGCCGCCACCTTCATCCCCGTGAACACGTACGGCAGGGCCACCGGGATGCGCACCTCCCGGAAGATGCGGGCCTTGGACGCTCCGAAGGAACGCATCAGCTTGACCATCTCCTGGTCCACCGCCCGCAGCCCGTCGGCGGTCGACACCGCCACCGGGAAGAATACGATCAGGCCCACCACGATCACCTTGGGCAGGATGGTGAAGCCGAACCAGATGACGAGGACGGCGGCGATGGCGGGGATGGGGATGGTCTGGCTGACGATGAGCCACGGGTACACGGCGGAGCGGGCCATCTTGGAGTACGTGAGGAGGATGCCGAGAGCCACCCCCACCGAGATCCCGGCCACGAATCCGATGACCATCTCCACCACCGTCACCCAGGCGTTGCGCAGAAGCTCACCGGGCGAGTCGGCCAGCGCTCTCACCACGTCGGTGGGAGCCGGGAGGATCCTCTCGTCGGCCTGGAACACGATGGTGGCCAGCTCCCACAGCACGATCACCGCGATCCCGAAGGCGGCCGCCGGCAGGAGGTTGCGGCTGGACGGTCCCCGCTCCCGGGCGATGGGTGCCTCGGTGGTCATGCTTCCGGCTCCGCGTCGGGATGGAGGTGCGTCAGGGCCTGACGCTTGAGCTGGGCGAACTCGGGGGTGAGGACGGTGTCGTAGTGGCGGGGCCGGGGAAGGTCGACCTCCACGATCGTGGCGACGGCGGCGGGGCGGGAGGTGAGCACATACACCCGATCGGAGAGGCGGATCGCCTCGTCCACGTCGTGGGTGACGAACAGCACCGAGGCGGCGCTCTCCTGCCAGATGTCCAGCAGCCACGCCTGCATCTGCAGGCGGGTGAGGGAATCGAGCGCCCCGAACGGCTCGTCCAACAGGAGGATGTCGTCTCCGGAGAGGAAGGTCCGGGCCAGGGCGGCCCGCTGGCGCATCCCTCCCGAGAGCTGACTGGGGTAGTGGGTTGTGAAATCCCCCAGCCCGAAGCGCTCCAGTATCTCCACCGCCTCCCGCCGCGCCTCCCGGCGGGGGGTGCCCTTCACGATCCGGCCCAGCGCCACGTTGTCGGCGATCCGCTTCCAGGGCATCAGCAGGTCCCGCTGGGGCATGTAGCCGGAGCGTCCGATGCGGTCGCGCTGCCCGTCCACCTCCACCTCGCCGGTGCTGGGTTCCTCCAGGCCGGCGATGATGTTGAAGAGGGTGGACTTACCGCAGCCGCTCGGCCCCAGCACGCTGACGAACTCATGGCGGCCCACCTTCAGGTCTATCCCCTCCAGCACCCGGAGGGCGCCGTCCCCGTTGGCGAAGGTCTTGGAGACCCCCCGGGCCGAGATTCGGGCTGTGTCGATGTCGGATGCTGTCATCGGTCTCCACGGCCGGGGCGGGGTCGGCCCCACCCCCGGCCAGGTCAGGGCATGAACTCGGTGGTGAGCAGATTCTCGGGCACGGACTCGATGATGCCCACATCCGCGGCCCACTCCAGGTACTCGGTGAAGGCGGATTCCTCCAGTGCCCCGAACCGTCCCTCCTCGTTCAGGAAGTGCGGCTCGACGTTGTCGAACTCTGCGGAAGCGAACTCGGTGTCGATGCCGTCGGCGTTGTCGGCCAGGTTCTGGATGGCTGCCTCCTGGTTGTCCATGGCGAAGCCGTATCCCCGGGCGAGGGCATCGGAGAACGCCGCCAGGACGTCGGGATCGTCGGTGACGGTGTCGTCGGAGGCGAAGAACACCAGCTCGGGATACTGCGGGGCCCCGTACTCGTCGGGTCGGAACACCACCGGCTCCTCTCCCTCCAGCTCCAGGGCCACCGCTTCGGCGCTCCAGAACCCGATGGCTGCGTCCACGCTCTGGCCGATCAGGTTGGCCACCGCGTCGAAGCCGATCGTGATGAACTCGACCGTGGACGGGTCGACGTCGGACGACTCCAGGATGAAACGGGCGATGGCTTCGTCGGAGGGCACTCCGGTAACGCCCACCGTCCCTCCGCTCAACTGGGAGGGGTCGGTGATGCCGATCGCCTCGGTCGACATCAGGCCTGCCAGCGGCACCTGCTCCAGTGCCAGGAAGATCTGCACCGGCTCCCCCTGGGCACGGAGGGACGCCACGTCACCCACGGGGGCGATCCCGATGGTGGCCTGGTCGGCGAGGACCAGCCGCAGGGTGTCCGCCGACGATGTGGGGGGCTGGATGTCGACGTTGAGGTTGGCTTCCTCGAAGTAGCCCTCGGCCAGGGCCGAGTAGATCCCGGCGTGGATCCCTCCGGGCACGAAGTCGAGGATCAGGCTGACGTCGGTCATCTCCTCGGCGGCGACCGGCGCGCTGTCGGGCGGGGTGGTGTCAGTTGTCTCGGAGGCAGCGGTGGTGGATGTGCCGGGTGCCGACGTGGTGGTCGTGTCGGCCGCCTCGCCGCCACAGGCGGCCAGCACCAGCGTCAGCACAGCCAGTATCGCCAGGTGGGTCTTTCTCATGCCCATGTCCTTTGCTCCCATCATCGTCATCCTGTTCTGTCATCTCCGAACCGGGCCTCGAACCACGCCCGGGCGCGGACGAGCTCCGGCGCCGTGTGCCGGCGCCGCCGCTCCCAGGCGCCGACGCCGGCCTCGGCCGCTGGAACGCTTGTTGAGGCGACCCGGGCGCGCTCTTCCAGGTAGAAGAGGCGGGTGGCGGCTTCCACCGGATCCCCTCCCACCGACAGCGCCCCGTTGGCCCGGAGTATCAGAGAGCTACCTGCTCCCAGCGATCCCGCCACCTGCGCGGCCTGGTCGGCCTCCGTGATCAGCTCGATGTCGTCGTGGACCGGGATGCGGTCCCCGGCCAGGGCTCCCAGGCCGTGGAGGAGCGGCAGATCTTCGGTCCCCACCCCCCAGGCTACGGCATAGGGAGGGTGGCCCCGGCACACGGATCCCACGTCCGGCCGGGCCGAGTAGATGGCGGCGTGCATGGGAGTCTCCAGCGGCGCGGTGTCGACGGGGCCGCCGATAGCCCTGCCCGTCGGGTCGGCCAGGATGACGTCCCCGGGTCTCGTCCGATGGAGCGGGCCGACTCCGGTGATGGCGAAGCCCTCGGTCGTCCGCATCGAGACGTGGCCGAAAGCCTCCACCAGGCCGGCCCGGGAGACCATCCGCGCCACGGCGGCCACCGGCTCCCGGGCGTTCTCGAAGTCAGTCATCAGGCGCCTCCCCTCGGTGCGGCGGGACGGATGCCGCGCAGGGCGATGAAACGGGTCCGGGTCATCTCCTCGAACGTGTATCCCAGGCCCTCGCGGCCGCTGCCGGCCATGCCCACGCCACCGAATGGGACGATGGGAGGCCGGTAATTGTTGGTGCCGTTCACCACCACCCCCCCGACGTGGAGGCGCTGGGCGATGGCCATCGCCCGGGTCACGTCGGCCGAGAACACCGCGGCCGTGAGCCCCAGGGTGGAGGCGTTGACGACGGAGACGGCCTCCTCGTCGGTTGCGAAGGGGATGACGGGGAACACGGGCCCGAAGATCTCGTCGTCCGCCGCCACCGCCGCCGTAGCCGGCACTTCCGCCAGGAGGGCGGGGGGGAACCAGGCCCCGTCGGCGCTGTCGGTCCCCAGCACCAGGTGCCCTCCCTCGGCCACGACCCGGCTCACCTGGGACGCGACCCGCCCGGCGCTGGAGGCGTCGATCAGAGGTCCCAAATCGGAGGCCTCGTCGGTGGGGTCGCCTACCTTCACCTCCGACAGGGCCGCACGCAGTCGCTCGGTGAGGGCGGAGGCGACATCCCGGTGGGCGATGATGCGCTTGGTGGCGGCGCAGGCCTGGCCATTCATCAGCAGGCGGCCCCGAACGGCCTCGGATGCGACCAGGTCGAGATCGGCGTCGGGCAGCACGACCGAGGCGCCGTTTCCTCCCAGCTCCAGATGCAGGGGTCGCAGCAGGTGAGCGGTGGAGCGGGCTACCGCCACCCCGGCCGCCACGCTGCCCGTGAGAGAGACGGCGTCCACGCCCTCCGCCTCGCACAGGGCGGCGCTGAGAGCGGTGTCGCCGGGGACGACCTGGAGCACGCCCTCGGGCAGTCCGGCCGAGTTGATCAAATCGGCGGTGCGCATGCCGGCCAGGGGGTTCTGGGGTGGGGGCTTGAGGAGGACGACGTTGCCCGCGGCCAGCGCCGCGGCCGCCTTCTCGACGGTCAGCTCCACCGGGAAGTTGAAGGGGATGACGCATACCACCACTCCCAGCGGCACCCGCTCCACGATCGTCAGGTCCCTCTCCCCGCCGGGAGCGCCCCGGTGGGGGCGAGGTAGCCGGCCTCGTAGCGCCCGATCCGGGCGTTCTCCCTCAGCAGGGACGCCGCTCCTGCCACCTCCTTGCGAGCCTGGGCGATGACCTTGCCGGACTCGCGGGCATGCAGTCTCGCCAGCTCCTCGGCCTGGGCCTCGATGGCGGCGGCACCCCTCTCCAGGAGGGCGGCCCGGGCGTGGGGCGGAGCCGACGACCAGTCCGCCAGGGCGGCCCGGGCGGCGGCCACCACCGCCGGGACCCGGGAGGGCTCTGTCAGCTCCACCTGACCGAGGCGGGCGCCGTCGGCGGGGGCCTGGACATCGGTGACCGTCAGCTCAGGCCTCCTCACGGACGCGAAGCAGCATCGGCGTGGGGTTGAAGTCGTTGCAGGGCGTGAGGTCCTGGGGGCAGGCGGAGAGGATCGCCACCAGGTCCCGGTGCGCCCGCAAGGTGATAGTGGCCCCGGCTTCGTGGGCGGCCCGGTCCGTCACCACGTTGAGCTGGTCGTCGACCCGGTTGTGCATGAACACGTTCCAGGCCATCTCTCCCCGAATGTCGTATTCGACGCCCAGCAGGTCACGGCCCTGGATGAGGTTGCCGAGGCAGTGGGGATGATCTGTCAGCCCGTAGTCGCGTTCGTAGCGCTCGTGGTCGCAGCAGGGGACGATTATGTCGTGCTTCTCGACGTCGTCACGCTCGATCGTGAAGACGGGATTGCGGTGGTTGGAGAAGACCTGGGAGCCAGTCCCCAGGTAGATGGAGGCGTTGGAGGACACCGTGTGGGTGGGCGACATGTACTCGCCAGGGTCGTCCTCGAACCAGGCCACCAGATCACCCACCTGATGGCCTTCCACGTCCACGATGTCGAGGAGCTGTCCCTCGCCCACGCGGACACCGCGGCCCTCCTTGGCGGGTACCAGTACCTCGGTGACGATGCTCATCGGTTCTCCCTTCGTTGAATCAGACATGACCCGAGCCGGGCGGCTCGTCCATGGGGGGATCGACCTCCACCTGGCGGGCGGCGGCGGGTGTGTTGCGGCTGCGTAGCGCCCGGACCATCCCGTCGATCAGGACGGCGGAGATGCCGGGGATGTCTCCCCGGGCCAGGGCTCCCAGGGCGTCGTCCGCCCGGGATCCCCACGGTGCGTCGAGGACCACCAGGTCGGCGGGGCGGCCCAAGGCCACCTTCCCGGCGTCGAGCTGATAGACGTCGGAGGTCGTACCGCTGGCCCAGCACCACACCACCTCGGGCGGCACTTCGCCCAGGGAGGCTATCTCCGCCACCGTCTTGATCATCCCCAGGGGCATGACGCCGGTGCCGGTGGGCGTGTCGGAGCCGATGATCACACGGTGGTCCGCCCCGACCTGTCGGGCAGTTCTAACGATCTCGAGGCTGGAACGCAGGTTGCCGGCCTGGACGAGCTGGAGGGCCATCTCGGTCTCGCGGATGATGCACTCCACCCCCTCCTCGTGGAGGGAGGTGGGCCCACCATTCACATGCCCGCACACATCGGGTGCCAGCAGCATCAGGTGCTCGGCCGTGATCGGCCTGGAGCCGGGAATGGAGGCGCCTCCGGAGTGGCACATGACGGTGATGCCGTGCTGCTGGGCCGCCCGGACCTGAGGCACACCTTCGGCCGGATCGGGGTAGAGGCCGAACCCGAACTTGGCCAGCCTCACCCCCTCGGCCGCCAGCTCCCGGAAGTCCTCCTCAGCCAATGTCGGCTCCAGGACGACCGACCCCCCGTTCACCTTCATCCCGTTGGGTCGGTACACGGACCAGGAGCGCTGGGCGAGGACCGCCAGGGCCTTCACGCCGGCGGCGTCGTGGGGTCGTCCCGGGGCGTGGATCTCCCCGGGCGAGATCACCTGGGTGATCCCCCCGTGCACGTAGGACGATAGAAAGCCGATGGTGTTCTGTCGCGGGGTGTAGTCGCCCAGCACGACGTGGCAGTGGCTGTCGATCAGGCCGGGGGCCACCGTGGCGCCCCTTACGTCGATCACCCGCTCGGCCTCGTCCACGCCGCCGATGCGGGTGATGAGCCCATCCTCGATCAGCAGCGAGTCGGCCGCCGAGACCGGCGAAGTCAGGTCGCCGGTGAGAAGGGTGCCGATCCCGACGAGGGCGGTGGTGGGCGACGTCATATCCGGCGAACCTCTCAGGTCCTGGCCGCCCGGGCGGGAGGCCACACGTCGTCGAAGAGACCCGCCTCCAGGCCATCCAGGTAGCCGACGACGTCGTCGGTGTCGGTGACGTCCACGTACTTCATGTGCAGGTCCATGAGCGACACCTTGTGAGAGAGGACGGAACGGTCGAACGCTGCCTCGTGGGGGATCGTGACGCGCATGTCGTAGGAGAGGGCATCCACCGCGGTTGCCCGCACGCATCCGCTGGTGGTGGTCCCGGTGAGGATGAGGGAGTCGGCCCGCAGCATGTTGAGGTGGCTCATCAGGGGAGTCCCGAAGAAGGCCGAGGGCTTGCGCTTCTCGATGAAGAGGTCGCCCGGCTCGGGCGCAACCTCGTCGACGATGTCGTTGCCGCGGTGCCCCATCACGTCCACGTCGTCGGCGGCACGGTGGCTCTTCAAGGACCAGATACCCAGGTCGAATCCGTCCTCCCGGCGGGGGTTGGTGGTGTAGATCACAGGGAGGCGCCTGCTGCGGGCCACGTCCAGGATTCGCCGAATAGCAGGGATTCCCGACGTCCACGCCACTTCGCCGCAGGAGTACCGCCAGCGCTCGATCGACTGGAGGATCGGCTCGGCCCGGTCGCCGCAGAAGTTGTAGTTGACGTCGATGACCATCACCGCGGGGCGGGCACCGTAGCCTGCCCGCCGCCCCCAACCGGCGGCCTCGAACACGGCCCGGTCGGTGTCGCCCAGAACGTCATCCCAGATCGCCACCTCATACCTCCTTCACGGATGTGTAACGGAGGGTCTCCTTGGCGAAGCCGGGACGATCGAAGTCATCGGCCAGCCACCGCCGGGGCTGGGGCAGGCGCACCGGGCTGGTGACCTCCTGGGCCCGGTGGGTGCCTCCCAGGGTGCGGGGGAGGTAGCGGCCCCGGGCCTCTCCCACCGGCCGCATGCCGGGGGAGTCGTCCGCCCATTCGGCGGTGACCTGGCCCCGGAGGATGGTCTTGATCGGCCAGCCGGTGAAGGTGTTGCCTTCCATGATCGACCAGCCGGAGCGGGTGTTGATGTGCTCGGGGCCCACCGTCACCTCCCGGCCCACGTCCACGATGACCATGTCGGCGTCGAAGCCGGGCAGCAGTGAACCCTTCTGGCCCCAGAGCCCGGAGGTCTTGGCAGGGTTCTCGCACGCCACCTGCACCAGCCTCTCGAGGCTGATCCGCTGCTTGTTGACGCCCTCGGAGAGGAGGACGGGCAGGAACAGCTCCACCCGGCTGAAGCCGGTGCGGCAGTCCCAGATGTTAGGGTTGTACATCTCCTCGTAGGAGGACGGCTCCCATCCCACCACGTGGTCGGAGCCGACCACGTCGACGATCCCCTCTGCCAGGGCCATCCACAGGGCCTCGATGTTGTCGCGGCGACGGAGCGGGACGTTGATGCGCCATCCGCCCTCCGGCTCCGTGAACAGCCACGCCGGCCCGGTCTGGGCGTAGAGCTCCAGACCCTCGGCCCGGGCCTTCAGGACCTCCTCGAAGCTGAGGCGGGTGGTGCAGTGCTGGAGGTAGAGGGGGACATGACCGGGGGTCTGCTGGGCCATGTAGGCGTAGGCTCGGATGTGCTGCGCCTCGAGGAAGTCCGGCGAGCGGTCGGTCCACGCGCCGAAGTCGGTCCGCCCCGAGGCACGGAGTCGGTCCTCGAATATGCGGGCGATCTCCCAGTTCTCGGGATGGATGTGGACGATGCCCGGGTAGCCGAGGTGCCCGACCTGCTCCATCACCAGGTACACGGTTCCGTCGTCGATCCCGGTGCCGAGGCCCGCCCGCCGGCTGGGCCAGTTGCTGTCCTCGTCGTCGGCCATTCCCTTCATGCCCCGGGTCTGGAGGTACAGCTTGTAGGAGGTGACGCCGTGCTCCTCCACGTACTGGGGGATCTCGTGGGCCTGCTCGTCGGTCTCCAGCATGTAGGTGAGGTAGGCGTCGGCGAACGACACCTCTTCGATGACCTGCTTGGCCGAAGGGAACGCCTGGTTGAAGGACACCACGTCCGCCTTGGAAACAACCTCCCGGAAGGGCTCGGTGCCCATGCGGGTCACGGGAGCCTGGATGCCCCAGGTGGTCACGCCGGCACAGGCGGCTGTCTTCGACTCCGTGGTCATGTCGTCCCGGAAGGGGATGTAGCACCCGGGATGGGCCTCCGAGTCGACGACTCCCGGGAGGACGTGGTTGCCCCGGGCGTCGATGGTCTCCTTGGCGGGCGGAAGCAGCTCTTCGGGGGCGAGGGCGACGACCTTGCCGTCCTTCACGCCCACGGCTGTGCGGTAGCGACCGCCGCCGAGCACGACCGTTCCGTTCACGACCGCCAGGTCGAGCGATTCCATCGAGCTCCTCCTCTGAAGCTGTATCTCTGTTGCTGACAGCACCGTAGGAGGCGGAGAGAGTTTCGTCAACGCCGGGGACCGGCCCGGTCTCGACCCGGCCGAGTTGGCGGCACCTGCCACTATGTGGAATAGTCTTTCAACATGTCGGCCGCGCCCAAGACCGTGCTCAAGGCGCTGTCGCTGTTGAACCTGGTGGCCCGCCACCCCAACCTCACCCTGTCGGAGCTGGGGCGCAAGGCGGGCGTCCCCGCCCCCACCGCCCTGCGACTGCTGAGGGCGCTCCAGGAGGAGTCCCTCGTGCAGGTCGACGGCGACGGCCGCTACCGCCTGGGTGTCCACTGCCTGGTCCTGGGCTCCACCTACCTGGAGAACTTCGATCTCCGGACCGAGGCCCGGGCCGAGCTGGAGCGCCTGGCCGAGGACACGGGCGAGACCGTGCACCTGGGGGTCCCGGAGGGGACCGAGGTGATCTACGTCGACAAGGTGGAGACCTCCCATTCGGTCCGCATGTACAGCCGGGTGGGGGCCGCCTCCCCCATGTACTCCACCGGGATCGGCAAGGCCATCCTCTCCCATGCCTCCCCGGGGCTGATCCAGGAGGTGGTGGCGGCGGGGCTGGCCCCCCGCACCCCCAACACGATCACCGACCCCGACCGCCTGCGGGCGGAGCTGGAGGTGATCCGGGAGCGGGGCTATGCCGTGGACGACATCGAGAACGAGGAGGGGATCCGCTGTGCCGCCGCCGTGGTGCTGGGGGCCGATGGCTCTCCCGTGGCGGCGGTGTCGGTGTCGGGGCCGGCGACACGCATCACCCCCGAGCGCATCCCGCTCCTGGGACAGGCCGTGCAGACGGTCACCGGGCGCCTGTCGGCGCTGCTGGGCTACCGAAGGAAGGAGAAGGCATGAGCGAGGAGAGCTGGCGGGGCAAGGTCGGCGTCCTGGAGGACGAGGAGGTGGACGCCTTCCTGCAGGAGCCGGTCTTTGCCCGTCTCGCCACCCTGGACCCCGAGGGGTGGCCGTATGTCGTCCCCGTTTGGCATGAGTGGTCGGAGGGCCGCTTCTGGGTGGTGGGCCGGGAGAGATCCGCCTGGGCCGCCCACCTGGCGCGAGATCCCCGCTGTGCTCTGACCGTGGACGAGACCGGCACCCAGCGCAAGGTGATCGCCCAATGCGAGGCCGAGATAGTGGAGGAGCCGAATATGGGCGGAGCCTGGGTGGCGGTGGCCGAGCGGATGAGCACCCGCTACCTGGGAGAGAACGGTCCCCGCTACCTGGAACCCACCCTCCGGTATCCGAGATGGCTGATCGCCCTCCACCCGGTGCGGACCTGGAC